>NZ_PQCE01000013.1:0-102440 GCF_002964725.1 Pseudoalteromonas sp. T1lg76 | reverse complement strand
TATGAAGCGGCACTAGCTCAGCTGGTAGAGCGCAACCTTGCCAAGGTTGAGGTCACGAGTTCGAACCTCGTGTGCCGCTCCAATTTTCCCCATTAAATAAAAATCCCTCTTTTTAACAGCAAAAATTTACCAATGCCTTGTCGTGCGTGGTATTTATAACTTCGAATCCTTAATTGCTCGTCCTAGCTAGAGGTCCCGAACTACGCGTCTCGAACTAAGCCTTTTTCAACGGCGCGAACAAGTCGCTGAGTTTTCTTTTGTGTGCTAATTACCTTGACCTCTATGGCTTGTGCTTTTCGTTGTTGCTGCGCTAATGCCCATTGAATATGCTCGCCGACCAAATCATCGACTTCATCTAGCTGCTCCTCAAGGGCTTGCACTATGGCTTGATCATAAGGGGCGTTACCCAGAGCTACGGCAATATTGCGAAGCCAGCGTTGATGACCGATGCGGCGTATCGGGCTGCCTTCGGTATTCTTTAAAAAGGTCGCTTCGTCCCAAGCAAAGAGGGCAAGCAGACTTTTATCGCGTAATTGCGCTCGGGCATGAAAGTCTTGCTCGGCGGTGATTTGGCCATAGCGATTCCAAGGGCAGATCAGCTGGCAATCATCACAGCCATAAATACGGTTGCCCATGGCCTGACGGTACTGCTCGGGGATAGCGCCTTTAAGCTCTATGGTCAGGTAGGAAATACATTTGCGGGCATCGACCACAAAGGGTTCTACTATGGCGCCGGTAGGGCACATGGTCATGCAGGCCACGCAGTTGCCACAGTCCCCTTGGCTGGCTGAGCGCTCGGTGGGGTCATCCACGGGCAGGGGAATATCGACAAACAATTCACCCAAGAAGAACCAGGAGCCGGCCTGCTTATCGATAATTAAGCTGTGTTTGCCGGTAAAACCAAGCCCGGCCTTGGCGGCCAGCTGGCGCTCTAATACAGGAGCCGAGTCGACAAAGGGGCGAAAGCCAAGACTTTCTACCTGCTCGCTGATGCGCTCTCCTAGTTTCTTAATGCGGTTGCGCATAAGCTTATGGTAATCGCGTCCCAGGGCGTAGCGACTAATATAAGCCAGATTTGGGTCCTTTAAGGTTTTGGCAAAGCCTGCATCGGGGGGCAGATAGTGCATTTTTAGGGAGATCACCCGCTGCGTGCCCGGCACCAGTTCGTCCGGGCGAGAACGTTTGGTGCCATGCTCGGCCATAAAGTTCATTTCGCCGTGATACCCTAAATCGAGCCAGCGTTGCAGCTGAGCTTCATGCTGGCGCAAATCGATATCGCAGATCGCCGCGTCGGCAAAACCCAGTTCGCTTGCCCATTGCTTAATTTGCTGGGCTAGTTCAGGATAATTGATAGTGTCTTGAGGCAAAAGTAAACAACCATGTATCTTAACTACAGTACTAATTTACCACAGCAGGCTTATAGCCCCCAACAGTTAAGAGAAAACGAGGCGCATGCGGCCAAGCACTGCGGCATTAGCATGACAGAGCTGATGGCAACCGCTGGTGGCGCTGTAGCGGCCTGGGTGCAGGCCCATTATGCCAATAACCAGCGAGTGCTGGTGCTGGTGGGCAGCGGCAATAATGGCGGCGATGGTTTCGTTGTTGCCGAGCAACTAAGACGTGCCGGTTACTCTGTGCAGGTGTGGCCCCTGTTATCCTTAGCTCACTTGGGAAGCGACGCCAAAGAAATGATGCAGCGCTATAAAAATGGCGGTGGTGAGTGCGTGGCCAAGCCCAATTTGCACCAGTTTGAGTTGATCATAGACGGTGTCTTTGGCATTGGTCTGGATCGCCCTCTGAGCCCGGAGCTGCAAGACACCTTTACACATCTTAATGAATTGCGTGCGGTGCGTATTGCCATCGATGTTCCCAGTGGCGTAAATGCCACAAGCGGTGAGGTTTACCCCGGCGCTTTTGCCGCGCACCATACCCTGACCTTTATCGGCTTAAAACAGGGGATGCTCACCGGACGAGCCAAGGCGCAATGTGGCTTACTCTGGTTTGCGCCTTTGGGCGTGGATCAGGCCTTTGCTCATATCTGTATGCCGAAGGCGCGTCGCCTAATTCATGATGAGATGATGAGAAAACGCCCGCAGCGCCAGCCCTGTGCCCATAAAAATAATGCCGGTCATGTGCTGGTGATAGGTGGTGGCCCAGGCATGGCCGGAGCGGCGCGTTTGGCCAGTGAGGCAGCGCTGCGTTGCGGTGCCGGCCTGGTCAGTGTGGCGACCCACCCGGAAAATGTCATGGCGGTTTTGCAGGGGCGTTTTGAGTTGATGGTGCATGGGGTTGAGACGCAGGAGCAATTGATGCCACTGATCGACAAGGCTTCGGTGCTGGTGGTAGGGCCCGGACTGGGGCAGCGCCAATGGGCTCAAACCTTACTGCAGCAGGTGCTAAAGCAGGGCAAGGATAAAGTAAAGGTGCTTGATGCCGATGCCCTTAACCTGCTGGCGCAAAACCCTCAGGAACTAGAAAAAGCCGTTTTGACGCCGCACCCAAAAGAGGCGGCCAGGCTGTTGAATACCTCGGTGGCTGAAGTTGAAGCTAACCGCTTTGCGGCGCTAACCGAGCTGGTAAAGCATTATCGGGCAACCGCGTTGTTAAAAGGGCCGGGTACCTTGATTGCTTGTGAGCAAAGGCTGTGGATCAACAGCAGTGGCAGCGAGGTACTAGCGAGTGCTGGGATGGGTGATGTATTATCTGGTATTATAGCTGCTTTATTAGCCCAGGGCCTGAGTGCTCAGGATGCGACATGCCTTGGTGCCTACTTGCATGGGTTTGCTGCCGAGCAGGCGGCGGCACAAGGCGGCAAGGGGCTATTAGCCAGCGATTTATTCCCAGTTTTAAGAGCATTAGTAGGATAAGCAATAGATGAGTCATGAATTTCACCAGTATTTAGCCGATGAAGCGGCCACCGTGGCTTTTGGCAACACTCTCGCCAAGTTTGTGGCGGGCGGTGTGGTGATTTATCTTTATGGCGATCTGGGGGCGGGTAAAACCACCTTGAGTCGCGGTTTAGTGCAAGGGCTGGGCCATAAAGGCAAGGTTAAGAGTCCCACCTATACCTTGGTGGAACCTTACGAACTGCCCGAGGTCAATATATATCATTTTGATTTATATCGATTAGCTGATCCCGAAGAACTGGAGTTTATGGGGATCCGGGATTATTTTGATAATAGTGCCGTATGTATTCTAGAGTGGCCAAGTAAGGGTGCCGGGATGATCCCTCGCGCCGATTTAAAAATCACCTTAGAGTATAACGGCGAAGCGCGTGAGATCAGCATTCTTGCCGACACCGAGCGAGGCGCTGACATAGTAACGAAGTTAAAAGGCAATGCTTAAAACAATTATAACCGCGAGCAAGATTACCTTAAGTTGCATACTAGTGCTGTGGGCTGCGGCCGCATCGGCACAGAATAAAATTGAAGGGGTGCGGGTTTGGCCGTCGCCGGATAGTACCCGCATCGTATTCGATATGGCCGAAAAGCCGGATTACAGCTTTTTTATGCTCAGTAATCCGCGGCGCCTGGTGGTGGATATTAATAACACCGCCCGACACAGCGACTTTCCGAACATAGAAAAAAAGCATCAACTCGTTGATGTGATCCGCGCCAGCAAGCCAAAAAAAGCCGGCTCTACCCGAGTGGTGTTTGAATTACTTAAACCGACAAAGCCCGTGCTCTTTGCTCTGGCACCAACTGGTCCCTATAAAGACCGCTTGGTGATCGACCTGTACGATAAAAGCGACAACCAAAGCGCCGAGAAAACACCTAAGAATCGCCTGCTTGAAACCAATCGTGACATAGTGATTGCCATAGATGCCGGTCATGGCGGTGAAGATCCCGGTTCTGTCGGCCCCAGCGGCACCTTTGAAAAAGACATCACCTTGAAAATCGCCAAGCGCCTGGAGCGTTTGATTAATGCCGAGCGTGGCATGAAGGCGCATTTGGTGCGCAGTGGCGATTACTTTATCAAGGTCAACTCACGTAGCGCCAAGGCCCGTGAAAGCAAGGCTGACTTCCTGGTTTCCATTCACGCGGATGCTTTCACCAGTCCGCAGCCAAGAGGGGCTTCGGTGTGGGTGTTGTCGCTGCGTCGGGCTAACTCGGAAATCGGTAAATGGCTGGAAGACAGGGAAAAGCATTCCGAACTTCTTGGTGTGCTGCGGATGTGATTCGCGATACCGCCAGTGAAAAATACCTGGCGCAGACGCTGCTCGATATGTCCATGGATCATTCCATGAAAACCGGATTTAAGATTGCCGAGGCAGCGGTTAAAGAGTTGAGCAAGGTCGCGAAAATGCATAAGCGCCAGCCTCAAGCGGCGAGTTTTGGGGTATTGAAATCACCGGATATTCCGTCGATCTTGGTTGAAACCGGCTTTATTTCCAACCCACAGGAAGAGCGTTTATTGCTTTCGGCGGGGCATCAGGAAAAGCTGGCACAGGCTGTGTTTAAATCGATCCGCGGCTATTATCAGCAAAATCCGCCGGATGATTCCCTGTTCGCCACCATTAAGGCGCAGAATCCAACTCGCCACAAGATCTCCCGTGGTGAGTCGTTAAGCGTGGTTGCCAGCCGTTATGGTGTATCGGTGAGCGACCTGAAGCGGGCTAACAAACTCAAATCAGATCGGGTCTATATCGGCCAGGTACTGACCATTCCCAGCACCTAAGTGAGCTTATGAGTATAGAGATATTACCGGCGCGTTTGGCTAACCAAATCGCCGCCGGTGAGGTTGTTGAGCGCCCTGCGTCCGTGGTTAAAGAGCTGGTTGAAAACAGCCTGGATGCTGGTGCTACCCGCATTCGCGTCGACATTGAGCGCGGCGGCCATAAGCTTATTCGTATTAGTGATAATGGCAGCGGTATTGCCAAAGACGAGCTCACCCTGGCGCTATCGCGTCATGCCACCAGTAAGCTGAAAAGTCTCGATGATCTGGAAAATATTTGCTCTTTGGGCTTTCGTGGTGAAGCCCTGGCGTCGATCAGCTCGGTCTCTCGACTGACGCTTAAATCCAAGCCCGCAGCGCAAGCAGAAGCCTGGCAGGCCTTTGCCGAGGGGCGGGATATGGCGGTGCAGGTACAGCCGACGGCGCATCCGGACGGCACCAGTATCGAAGTAAAAGATCTGTTTTTTAATACCCCGGCGCGGCGCAAATTTTTACGTACCGAAAAGACCGAGTTTAGCCATATCGATGAACTGCTTAAGCGTATAGCCCTCAGCCGCCTCGATATCGCTCTGACCTTAACGCACAACGGCAAGGTGGTACGTCAGTATCGCCCTGTGTCCGAAGAGCAGGCGGTGAAGCGTATTGCACAGGTCGCCGGCAAGGGCTTTGCCGAGCAGGGCATGCACCTGCAAAGTGGCGAACAGGGCCTGTATTTGCACGGCTGGATCATGCCTCAGGAAACTCAAACCGAGCCGCAATACACCTATGTAAATGGCCGCATGATGCGCGATAAGCTGATCTTGCATGCAATTCGCCAGGCCTTTGAAGAGCATGTGGGCGCCACCCATGTGCCGGCCTTTGTACTGTATTTGGAAATCGACCCGCGCCAGGTGGATGTGAATGTGCATCCGGCTAAACACGAGGTGCGTTTCCATCAGGCGCGCCTGGTGCATGACTTTATTTTGCAGGCGGTGCAGCAGTTAATCACCACAGAGCAAAGCCTGTTTGGCCACCAGGAAGCGCAGCTGCCAACACAAGCCGCGACGCCGATTGAGTATGGTGATTATCCGAAATCCCATTTACAGCCCCAGCTTATGCAGCCGCAGAATGAATCTCAAACTTGGGCAAGCGCTTCATCAGCTTCACCTAGGGCGTCATCGGGTGGCGGCAATGCGAGTGCGGGCTATGGTGCTAAAGCCCCTGGCTCAGCGCCCAAAGCGGCACAAATTGAACAGGCTAATCGCTATTATCAGGGCATTAGCGAGGTGCAGGCACATAGCTTTACTCAGGCCGCGCAGCAGGTCGCACCAGTAGCAGGAGCGACAGCTCTAGGGCAAAACGTCGACATTCTCCCTTTAAATCAGGGGCGCTGCGCCCTAAGCCAGGAAGGGGAGCTTTACCTGGGCCATTGGCGCAGTGTGTTATTACCAGCTTGGCAGCAAGGGCTCGAAGAAGATGCGCAGTTGCCTGGAAGGGCACTGTTACTGCCGGTGCGGGTGGCTATCAATAGCGAAGAGTTTACCCGGCTGAAGGCAAGTCAGTCCTGGCTGGCGGTGCTGGGCTTTGATCTGGAGCTGGTAAAACAGCATGTGATGGTCAAGCGTTTACCCAGCTGTTTGTACAGTGTGGACGCCAAACAGGTGATCGAGTGTGTATTGGCGGCGCCGCTCAGTGAAAAAGATGGCGAACAGCCCTGGCTGCAATGGCTGGCAAGTCAGGTGCCGGAGACTTACTTTGACGGTCAGGACTTTCTTAACTGGCGCTTGCAGCTGCAAAAATGCCCCGAGATTATGCAGCACTTACAGCAAAAAGCCGTTAAAATAGACGTATCCCAGTACCTCAACCAAATAAGCGTCTAAGTTCCGTGAGTACACTGCCAGTTATATTTTTAATGGGGCCAACGGCCTCGGGTAAAACCGATCTAGCCATTGAGCTCTGCAAGCACTTCGATACCGAAGTGATCAGTGTCGACTCGGCCCTGGTATATAAGGGCATGGACATAGGTACGGCCAAACCTAATGCCGAAGAGCTGGCAAAAGCGCCGCATCGATTAATCGATATTATCGACCCGGCCGAAAGTTACTCCATGGCGGATTTTCGCAGCGATGCTCTGGCGCATATCAAGGAGCTGCACGCTCAGGGCAAGGTGCCCTTGTTGGTGGGTGGTACCATGATGTATTTCAAAGGCTTGCTTGAGGGCTTGTCGCCTTTGCCCGAGGCGGATGAAGCGGTGCGGGCCGAGTTGGAAAAAGAAGCCAAGGAGCAAGGCTGGCCAGCCTTGCATCAGAAGCTGCAGCAGATAGACCCGCAGGCCGCGGCGAAAATCAATGCCAATGATTCGCAGCGTATTAACCGTGCCCTAGAGGTGTATCGCATTAGCGGCAAGACCATGACGGAGTTACAGCAAAACAAGGCACAAGCTCTTGATTTTCCTGTTTATCAGTTTGCCATTGCGCCAAGCGATCGCAAGGTGCTACACCAGCGTATTGAGAAAAGATTCAAAATAATGCTGGAGCAGGGGTTTGAAAATGAAGTTTTGTCCTTATATAACAGGGATGATTTGCATCCAGATTTGCCATCGATACGTTGTGTCGGCTATAGACAAATGTGGGATTACATCGCCGGTGAAATTGACTATGATGAGATGGTTTTTCGCGGCATTGCGGCAACCCGTCAGTTAGCAAAACGCCAGCTGACCTGGTTACGCGGTTGGTCGGACCTCACCTGGCTTGAAAGTGGGGATAGTGAAAACTTGCAACGTATAGTAAGTTCGCTAAGCTAGTATTATTGGAACGATTTTTGTTTTAAGTATGTTCCAGATATAGTTACATAATAACATCTATAAACTAAGGAAAATAACAATGGCAAAAGGCCAATCGTTACAAGACCCATTTTTGAATGCGTTACGTCGTGAACGTGTTCCTGTTTCTATCTTTTTAGTTAACGGCATTAAACTGCAAGGTAAAATTCAGTCATTTGACCAATTTGTGATCTTGCTTGAAAACACAGTAAACCAAATGGTGTATAAGCACGCGATTTCGACCGTAGTGCCGGCCCGTTCAGTTAATTTCCACGGTGCGCAAGGAACAGACGCGCCAGAGTCAGAAGAAGGGAATTTTAATCAGTAGGAGCAGTGTGCTTGTTTGACCGTTATGAAGCCGGCGAACAGGCAGTCTTAGTACACATAGAGTTTCCCCATGAAGGTGATAGAGAAGACCTTCAAGAGTTGGAAATGCTGGTGTCTTCTGCAGGTGTTAGTAGTCTGATGGTTGTGCAAGGCAGCCGTCAGGCACCACATCCCAAGCTATTCGTCGGCACGGGTAAAGCAGAAGAAATCGCTGAGATTGTCCAATCCCACAACGCAGATGTCATTATATTCAATCACGAATTAAGCCCATCACAAGAGCGCAACCTAGAGCGAGTGTGCAAATGCCGCGTGCTCGATAGAACCGCGTTGATTTTAGATATTTTCGCCCAAAGGGCGCGTACCCATGAAGGTAAACTCCAGGTTGAACTGGCGCAGCTACGCCATATTTCCACCCGTTTGATCCGCGGTTGGACACACTTGGAGCGACAAAAAGGTGGTATAGGTTTACGGGGTCCTGGTGAGACCCAGCTTGAGACCGACCGCCGTTTATTACGTGCACGTATTAAAAACATCCTTAAACGTCTTGATAAAGTAGCGAAACAACGTGAACAAGGGCGTCGTGCGCGAAATCGAAATGAAATTCCCGGTGTTTCTCTGGTGGGTTATACCAACGCCGGTAAGTCGACCCTGTTTAATCGCCTGACCGAGTCGGATGTGTATGCAGCGGATCAGCTGTTTGCAACCCTAGACCCCACTTTGCGTAAGCTTGAAGTGCCGGATATTGGCAGTGTGATCCTCGCCGATACCGTGGGCTTTATTCGCCATTTGCCCCATGACCTGGTGGCGGCCTTTAAAGCCACACTGACCGAGACCCGTGAAGCGGACCTTCAGTTACATGTGATCGATGCGGCAGATCCTCGCCGTAAAGAAAACATCGAGCAGGTACAGGAAGTGCTGGAGGAGATTGAGGCCAACGAGATCCCGCAATTGCTGGTGTACAACAAAATTGACCAACTCGAAGATGTTGAGCCGCGTATTGACAGAGACGACGAAGGCAAGCCACGTCGAGTGTGGTTGTCGGCGCAGCAGGGTCAAGGGGTTGAACTGCTAAAGCAGGCGATCAGCGAATTGCTGGCTAAGCAAATGCTCAACACCTTGTTGTGTGTGCCGCCGAGCCAGGGGCGTTTACGTGGTGCCTTGTACAACCTCAACAGCATCAACAAGGAAGACCATGACGAAGATGGCAACTGGTTGCTGCAGGTGAATGTACCCATGAGCGAGTGGAATAAGTTGAAAAAGGAAATCGGTGAACAAATCGATAGCTACCTTACTTAGCATGGGAAAATACGCTAAAGTAGCACCATTAAAGATTTTCTTTGTTTACAGCTGGGCGTTTAACGCCTCGTTGTGACAACGCAGGTAATGCTAAGCTAGCATTACCCCGAATAACGAATATTGATAACTATGGAGTAGAGCTATGGCCTGGAACGAGCCGGGTAACAATGGCAACGGCAAAGACCCTTGGGACAATAAAGGCGGTCGCGACCAAGGCCCACCTGATTTAGACGAGGTACTGAAAAAGTATTCCGATAAATTTGGCGGTCTGTTTGGCGGCAACAAGGGCGGAAATAAAGGCGGTGGTGTCGGTGGCGCCGGCATCTTTATCGTGGTGATCATCGCGCTGATCATTTGGGCCTTGAGCGGTTTTTACACCGTAAAAGAAGCGGAACGTGGTGTGGTCTTACAGTTTGGTAAGTTTGCCCGTATCGCCGAGCCAGGTCTGCGTTGGAAAGCCACCTTTATCGAAAACGTTATTCCCGTGGATATCGAAGCGGTACGTTCACTGTCGGCGTCTGGCTTTATGCTGACCGAAGACGAGAACGTGGTTAGCGTTGAGTTTGAAGTTCAGTATCGTGTGCTTGACCCTTATCTTTACAAGTACAGTGTTACCGATGCGGATCACAGTCTTCAGCAAGCCCTGGATAGCGCCCTGCGTTATGTGGTTGGTCATGCGAAGATGGATCAGGTACTGACCACTGGCCGTGAGGTGGTACGTCAGCAGACTTGGGAAGAGTTGAACGGTATTATCGAGCCTTATAAATTGGGTCTGGTTGTTACCGACGTGAACTTTAAAGACTCTCGCCCGCCGTCGGAAGTAAAAGACGCCTTCGATGACGCCATTGCCGCGCAAGAAGATGAAGAGCGCTTTATTCGTGAAGCGGAAGCCTATGCCCGTGAAATCGAGCCTCGTGCCCGTGGTCGGGTTACGCGTATGACCCAGGAAGCGGAAGCCTACCGTGAGCGTGTAACTTTGGAAGCTCAGGGTGAGGTGGCGCGTTTTGAAAAGCTGCTACCTGAGTATCAAAGTGCTAAGCAGGTAACACGCCAGCGTTTGTATATTGATGCCATGGAGCAGGTGCTTGGCAGCAGCTCTAAAGTCTTGGTTGACGTGAAAGGCGGCAACAACATGATGTATCTGCCTTTGGATAAAATCATGGAGCAGCATTCGTCAGGTAAAAAAGTAACTTTACCAAATGCCAATACCATCCAGGATTTACGTAACAAGCTAGGCACCAATTCATCGCAAAACAGCCAGGTGAATTCAGGTAATGACCGTTTCGCTAAAGACCGCTTTAATGGAGGACGATAAAAGTGAGAAATTTTAGTTTAATCCTCATTATTGCTGCTGTGGTATTTTCTTTTTCTTCGGTATTTGTGGTGCCGGAAGGACAAAGAGCCATTGTTTTGCTATTCAGCAAGGTGCAAAAAGACGACAGCGATAACGCCGTGGTGTATGAGCCGGGTCTGCACTTTAAGGTGCCCTTTGTGGCTCAGGTGCGCAAACTGGATGCCCGTATTCAAACCTTGGATGGTGCACCGGATCGCTTTGTAACCAGCGAGAAAAAAGATTTGATCGTTGATTCTTACGTGAAGTGGCGCGTTCAAGACTTTAGTGATTATTACCTGCGTACTCGCGGTGATAAGAACTATGCGGAAACCCTGCTTAAGCAAAAGGTAAACAATGGCCTGCGTACCAACTTTGGTGCTCGTACTATTCGTGAAATCGTTTCTGGTGAGCGTAGCGAGCTGATGGCGGATGCCTTAATTCAGGCCTCGGAAAGTGCCCGCGAGTTGGGTATTGAAGTGCTGGACGTGCGCGTGAAGCAAATCAACCTGCCAGACGAAGTGAGCAGCTCAATCTACCAGCGTATGCGCGCCGAGCGTACCGCGGTAGCGAAAGAACACCGCTCACAGGGTCAGGAAAAAGCCGAAGAGCTGCGCGCCGAAGTGGATCGTCGCGTGACGGTTATGCTGGCGGATGCCGAGCGTAATGCCCGCTCTGTGCGCGGTGAAGGTGATGCCCAGGCGGCAAAAATTTATGCCGATGCCTACAACAAGGATCCTGAATTCTTCGGTTTCCTGCGTAGTCTTGATGCGTATAAAAACACCTTTAAGAATAAACAAGATGTGATGGTGATAGAGCCCAACAGCGAATTCTTCAAATACATGAAGAACGCCTCGGCGCAGTAATCACTCCATTTTTAAAAGCCCTGAGATTTAGTCTCGGGGCTTTTTTTTGCCATTATTTTAATTGGTGGAGGCTAAATGAGCTGGCAATTATTTTTAAGTGCCGTAGCATTAATGCTGATATTTGAAGGCCTGGGGCCGGCGCTATTTCCAAAACAGTGGCGCGCTTATTTACTGCAGATAGTGCAGACCGATGAGCGGACTCTGAAGGTGGTCGGCATAATTTTAATACTCATTGGCGCGGTGTTATTTCACTTTGTGCAACCAGGTTAATCCCTTGCTAGCCCTATGAGTAAAAAGTAAAAAAACTATTAGCGGAAAAAATAGCCAAAACGGGGTGATCTCTGGCCCTCTTTTCTGGTAAAATCTGCGCCTAATTTTTTCTAAGTGAATTTGCAATGGGTAAAAACGTCGTTGTATTAGGCACCCAGTGGGGTGACGAAGGGAAAGGGAAGGTTGTTGACCTTCTTACAGATAAAGCATCTTTAGTAGTACGCTACCAAGGTGGTCACAATGCTGGTCACACGCTAGTGATCAATGGTGAGAAAACCGTACTGCACTTGATCCCATCGGGTGTACTGCGTGACAACGTTAAATGTATCATTGGTAACGGTGTTGTACTTGCTCCAGACGCATTAATGAGAGAAATCGGCATGCTTGAAGAGCGTGGCGTACCTGTGCGTGAGCGTCTTCTAATTTCTGAAGCTTGTCCGCTGATCTTGCCTTATCACGTAGCACTTGATGTTGCGCGTGAAAAAGCACGTGGCGATAAAGCCATTGGTACTACTGGTCGTGGTATCGGTCCTGCCTACGAGGACAAGGTAGCACGTCGTGGTCTGCGTGTTGGTGATTTGTTCAACCCAGAGCAATTCGCGAACAAACTACGCGAGATCCTTGAGTACCACAACTTCACTTTAGAAAATTACTACAAGGTTGAGCCGGTCGACTTCCAGAAGACATTCGATGACGCTATGGCTGTGGCTGAGATCCTTAAAGCTATGGTTGTTGACGTTACCGAGCTGCTTGACCAAGCGCGCGCAAACGGTGAAAACATCCTGTTTGAAGGTGCTCAAGGTACACTTCTTGACATCGACCACGGTACATATCCGTATGTAACTTCTTCAAACACCACTGCTGGTGGTGTGGCGACAGGTGCTGGTTTTGGTCCATTAAACCTGGACTACGTACTAGGTATCGTAAAAGCCTACACTACTCGTGTTGGTTCAGGCCCATTCCCTACAGAGCTTTACGACGGCCTTGATAAGCAAGACCCAGTTGGTAAGCACCTAGGTGAGAAGGGTCACGAGTTCGGCGCGACCACAGGTCGTCTGCGTCGTACTGGTTGGTTTGATGCCGTGGCTATGCGTCGTGCAGTGCAGATAAACAGCATCTCAGGCTTCTGTATGACCAAGCTTGACGTACTTGACGGTATCGAAACCATCAAGATCTGTACTGGCTACCAGCTTGAAGATGGCACAGTTACCAACGTAACTCCGCTTGCCGCTGAAGGCTACGAGAAGGTAACGCCTGTATACGAAGAAATGCCGGGCTGGAGCGAAAACACTTTCGGTGTGACTCGTGTTGAAGACCTGCCTAAAGCAGCAATCGACTACATCAAGCGTATCGAAGAAATCACAGGCGTACCTGTTGATATCATCTCTACCGGTCCAGACCGTGTTGAGACCATGATAGTACGCAACCCATTCGGTGAGTAATTACCAAATGCGTTAGAAAAAAGCTGCTTCGGCAGCTTTTTTTGTGCCCAAATTTTGAAATTTTGTTACTGCTTTTGCCTTTAAGTGGCGCCAAGCGAAAAATGTCACAGCAGCGTTGGCGTTTTTACGTACCGCTTGTTGTTTTCTTAGCTCTAACCTGGGCAAGGCTTCACCTTGCACACGGCATTCTTGTTGCGGGAAAGAGCCTCAATTTGATTTAAAAGCCCAATCGACCCAAAACTTTAACAGTAATTCCCTGTTGCCTTTTTCTTATATGGGTTAAAATAACAGCATAAATCATAGTATAAGTTAATGAATGACCAAGCAGGATCCATACCTCGATAGAGAACAGCAAAAATACGACAATCCCGTCCCCAGCCGAGAGTTTATTCTCGACCACATAAAGAAACGCTCTAAACCTGCCACCTTTAGCCAACTTTGCGGCGAACTCGAAGTTTATGAAAGTGATCGTCAAATCGCTTTTAAGCGTCGTTTGCGTGCCATGGAGCGTGAAGGTCAGGTGCATTTTAATAAGCACAAATGTTACGTCATCCCCGAGGATAGCGCCCTGTTGAAAGGCAAGGTTATCGGCCACCGTGACGGCTTTGGCTTCTTGCAGGTTGAGGGTGAACCCAAAGACTGGTTTATTCCCCGTCATCAGATGAATCTGGTGCTCCATGGTGATGTGGTGCTGGCCAAGGCTGGCTCACGAGGCCAGGGTGGTAAGGTGGAAGCGCGTATTGTTCGGGTGCTGGAAAACGAGCGTGCGCCTATTATTGGTCGTTATTTTGTTGAGCACGGTATGGCCGTGGTGGTGCCGGAAGATCCGCGCCTGACGCAAGACATTATAGTTCTGCCCGGTGCAGAAAAGGGTGCGCGTCATAATCAAATGGTGCAAATCGAGATCACCCAAAACCCGACCCGCCATATGAATGCGGTAGGCAAGGTGACCGAAGTGCTGGGCGATCACCTGGCGCCGGGCATGGAAATCGAAGTGGCACTGCGCAACTACGAAATTCCCCATCAATGGCCGGAGGCCGTTGAACAGCAGGTTGCGCCTCTGGGCGAGTTTGTTGAAGAAAAAGATAAGCAAGGGCGAGTAGATTTACGTCATCTGCCGCTGGTGACCATAGACGGTGAAGACGCCCGAGATTTCGATGACGCCGTGTATTGTGAGCGCAATAAATCCGGTGGCTGGCGCCTGTGGGTGGCCATCGCCGATGTTTCTCACTATGTGAAAAAGGGCTCACCGCTGGATATGGAAGCCATCAACCGTGGTAACTCAGTGTACTTCCCCGAGCAGGTGATCCCCATGCTGCCGAAAGTGCTTTCCAATGGCCTGTGTTCCTTGAACCCTAAGGTGGACCGCCTTTGTATGGTGGCGGAAATGACTGTTTCCGATGCAGGTAAGTTGTCGGGTTATCGTTTCTACGAAGCGGTGATGAACTCCCATGCCCGTCTAACCTACACCAAGGTGCATGGTATTTTAGAAGGCGACGAGCGCCTGTGCGAAGAGTACGAGCCGTTAGTGGGTTATCTAAAAGACCTGCAGCAAATGTATATGGCATTAAAGGCGGCGCGTCAGCAGCGCGGTGCCATTGAGTTTGATACTCTGGAAACCCGCTTTGTCTTTAATGCTCATCGCAAAATAGACTCGATTGTGCCCGTGGTGCGTAACGATGCTCATATGCTGATCGAAGAGTGCATGATCATGGCCAACGTCGCCGCCGCGCGCTTGTTGGAAAAACACGAAGCCAGCGCCCTGTATCGGGTGCATGATGAGCCGGACAGCGAAAAGCTGGGACATTTCCGTGAGTTCTTAGGTGAGCTGGGTGTGGAGCATCCCTTTGGTGATGCCCCCGAGCCCGGTGAGATCACCGCCGCCATCAATAAGCTGGCGGAGCGTCCAGAAATTGAGCTGATCCAAACCATGTTGCTGCGCGCCATGAAGCAAGCCGTGTATCAGGCCGACAACATTGGCCACTTTGGTTTGGCTCTGCCGGCATATGCGCATTTTACCTCGCCCATACGTCGTTACCCGGATTTGGTGGTGCACCGCGCCATTAAGGCCATTTTAAAATCTCAGGGTCAGCAAACCAGCGGCGAGCATGCATACAGCGCCGATGAAGCGGATCAACTGGGCGAGCAATGTTCCATGACCGAACGCCGCGCCGATGATGCCACCCGTGAAGTGGCGGATTGGCTAAAATGTGAATATATGCAAGACCATGTGGGCATGCAGTTTGGCGGGGTGATCTCCTCGGTGACCAACTTCGGCATTTTTGTACGCCTGGATGACCTGCAGATTGACGGCCTGGTGCATATTGCCAGTTTAGGTGATGAATACTTCCATTATGATGGTGCCAAGCACTGTTTAGTGGGCGAGCACACCAACAAGGTGTATCGCATGGGTGATAAGGTGCGCGTGCAGGTGGCCTCGGTGTCCCTTGAAGAGCGCCGCATTAACCTGGTGCTGGCCAGCGATGCTGAAGACAGATATAGTCGCCGCCGCGCTAAACCTTCGGTGCGCGAGCAGCTAAAATCAGGGGAGATCCCTGATAAAGGTAGAAAGCCTAGATCTGGCGCCAAGTCCGGAGCTAAGTCAGGTTCCAAATCTGGCTCAAGGTCGGGCGCTAAACCCGCAGGCAAGGACAAGCCTAAAAAGGCTGGTGAAAAAGACAGAACGGGGGCCGTGGCGAAAAAAGCCAAGGCCAAGAAGGCAAAGAAAAAGCAGCGTGCAGGTAAAAATGCCCGCACCAGAGCAAAATAGTAGAGAGTGTTTGTGAGCAACGAACTAATTTTTGGCTTTCACAGCGTTGAAGCCATCTTAAGCAAAGAGCCTGAGCGCTTTTTAGAGATTTACGCACTCAAGGGCCGCGAAGACAAGCGTCTTAATGACGTTATTAATCAGGCTCGCAAGTTTGGTATTTCAATCCAGTTTATGCAGCGCAAGGCCCTGGACGATAAGGCCAAGGGCGAACAGCACCAGGGCATTATCGCCAATGTGCGCGCCGGTAAGCAGTACAGCGAAAAAGACTTGGACGATATTATCAAGCGCGAGCAAACCCCCTTCTTGTTGGTGCTTGATGGCATTACCGATCCGCATAATCTCGGTGCCTGTTTACGTAGCGCCGATGCCGCCGGTGTCCATGCCGTTGTGGTGCCTAAGGATAAGTCGGCCAGGTTAAATGCCACGGCCCGTAAGGTGGCCTGTGGTGCAGCGGAAACCGTGCCCTTAGTGCAGGTGACCAACCTGGCGCGTACCCTGCGTGAAATCAAGGACGCGGGCGTGTGGGTAGTGGGCACTGCCGGTGAAACCGACACCACCTTGTTCGAAGCCAATCTGACCGGTCCGATCGCCATAGTGATGGGCGCCGAGGGCGATGGCATGCGCCGTTTGACCCGCGAGCACTGCGATGTGTTGGTGAAAATCCCCATGGTGGGCACTGTATCCAGCCTCAATGTATCCGTGGCTACGGGCATCAGTTTATTCGAAGTGCTAAGACAGCGCGCTTAACTTATCGAAATAGCGTGAAGCCCGCATTATCGCGGGCTTTTTTATTGCTTAAGGCGGATAAATTAAGTTGCTTAATTTGCCAGCAATGCGTAGAATACGCGCTCATTTCGACCTTTTAACTTTAATTCCTTGCCTTAAACCGAGTGGTCGAAACGGTGGAAGGCTATATTAACCGTAAGGAATACCCATGCGTCATTACGAAATCGTATTCATGGTTCATCCAGATCAAAGTGAACAAGTAGCTGGTATGATCGAGCGTTATACTGGTTCTATCACTGAAGCTGGCGGTAAAATTCACCGTCTAGAAGACTGGGGTCGTCGTCAACTGGCTTACCCAATCGAAAAGCTTCACAAAGCACACTATGTTCTAATGAACGTTGAAGCACCAACTGAAGTAATCAACGAGCTTGAAACTTCTTTCCGCTACAACGATGCAGTGCTTCGTAACCTAGTTATGCGCACTAAAGATGCAGTAACTGAAGCTTCTCCTCTTGCTAAAGAAGAGAAAAAAGAAGCTGCTGCTGAAGCTTAATCGTTCTGCGTGGTTGTAATGGCTGAACTGTCTAGCGAGCAAGCGCTCAACCTAGTCGAACTTGGTGGCGTTATTTGTAAGGCCCCAAAATTCAGTCAAAGCCCGGCCGGTGTGCCACACTGTATTTTCGTGCTTGAGCATCGTTCAATACAGGTTGAAGCGCAACTTAACCGACAAAGTTATGTTCGCATTCAAGTGGTCGCAAGTGGCAATGAGCATCAACCAGCAACACAGTATTTGCAAGTTGAGCAACAGGTACGAGTTAGGGGATTTTTAAATCGCCATCAGGGCCGAAACGGCCTCAGTCAACTGGTACTACACGCTCAGCAAATTGAAAGAATTAATTGAGGAAAATACTCATGGCACGTTACTTCAGACGTCGTAAGTTCTGCCGCTTCAAAGCGGAAGGCGTACAACAAATCGATTATAAAGATCTAGCTACTCTTAAAAACTACGTTACAGAAAGTGGCAAAATCGTACCTAGCCGTATCACAGGTACTAGCGCTAAGTATCAGCGTCAGCTAGCAACCGCTATCAAGCGTGCTCGCTACCTAGCCCTTCTTCCATACACTGACTTACACAAGTAAGCAGCGGATTAACTGTTTTTAAAAGGTGTAGAGACATGCAAGTTATTCTACTAGACAAGATCGCAAACCTAGGTAGCCTAGGTGACCAGGTTTCAGTTAAATCTGGTTTCGCACGTAACTTCCTTTTCCCTAAAGGTAAGGCAGTTCCTGCAACTAAAGTTAACATCGAAACTTTCGAAGCACGTCGCGCTGAGCTTGAAGCGAAAATCGCTGAAGAGCTAGCTGCTTCACAAGCACGCGCTGAGAAGCTTGAAGCACTTGCAGAAGTGACTCTTGTTTCTAAAGCAGGTGACGAAGGTAAACTATTTGGTTCAATCGGTACTCGTGACATCGCTGACGCGATCTCTGCAACTGGTATCGCTGTAGCTAAATCAGAAGTTCGCCTACCTACCGGTACTATCCGTGAAACAGGTGAGTTCGACGTAGCAATCCAGGTTCACTCAGAAGTTACTGCAACTATCAAAGTGATCGTTATTGCTGAAGCTTAATCGTCGATTAGCTTTATGTGAAAAACCGCGCCAAGGCGCGGTTTTTTTATGCCAGTTGTAGGTCGGTGCTTTGCGCCGACAAAGGTGCCTTTGGCTAGGTTTTGTCGGGCTGCCGACAATGCGGCTGTAGTTCGGTGCTATGCGCAGACAAAGGTGCCTTTGGGTCGATCTTGTCGCGTTGGGTGAGCGCGTTAAGAAAATAGTCCGGTGGACTATTTTTAGCAAGCGAACGCCTTGAGCCAGAGAGAGGCCAGGGACGGCACCTAAAGAGGGACGAATTAGCTTGGGTGCTAATAATTCATCCCTGAAGCCGTGATCCTGTCGGCATCCATGCCTCCACCTCCGTGAGCTGCGAAGCAAGGCTTCGGTCACCCGTCGCCCTCGCTCTCAATGACACACTCCACAACAAAACCTGATTTCTACAGCGCGAATTCAAACGGGAGATCGATACCTGTTAGTTTTGAGATTTCCTATAGGCCTCTAAGTGCCAAACTCGGAAGTAGAGCAATCATCAACTCCGCCCAATTGAGCAGAGTGTTCCTGAGCGATCAATCCCGCTATGCAGACTCGCGAAGCCATACAAGGGCATTATTTAGATTGATTGTTTCGCTCAGATTAGAACCTGAACAGTACACCGGCAGAAAACAGATCAACGTCTTCGTCAATATCATACCACTCCCACTCAGCGACAATACTGAATTGGTCATTGAACATGTATTCAGCGCCGAGGCCATACAAAAGATCGCTGCCATCGTCATCAATTCCGGAAGCAGCTCCGCCTCCTTCGAGATCCCAAGTGATCATGCCAAACTTGCCGAACAGGCCAAAATGCTCATTGAGTGGTAGCTTGCCCTTCGCAGCGAGTGACCACCCGTCTACTGCGGCGCTGACTTTCGAACCGTCTATGGAACCATCGATCTCACCAAAATCCACCCAAGCGGCCTCAAACGCGAGGTTCGAATAGAACTCCCAACCACCGAAGATCTTCCTGCCGGTGTCCTCATCGTCGCAACTGGTGATACCGCTGCACGCATCGATGGTAGCTTGCCCGATGCTCGCCCCCGCGTAGAAGTTATTCTGTGCGACGGCATTACCCGTTATGCCCAACATCAACAAAATTGCGCCATTAAGTTTCGATTTTTTCATTACTTTCTCCGAGTCGAGTATAGATAGCGTAAATGTTACTCCAAAGTATATTTGTACTTACTAGGACAGTTATAACACGCCCATTCCTTTGTAAAATTGGTTTCCTGTATATGTGTGTCTCACTGATGTTTCCATACTTTTGTGATTAATTTCATGTGGGTAGTGTTAATAATGTAGTCGAAGCGTCACGATCTGGAAAGTTTTGGAGCGAGCAGGCAAGGTTGCTCTCTTAAGAATTTGCATCAAGAGCGACCATCCTAGCCACAAAGGTAATGTATTAAAAGACAATGGGAAAAAGTGATGGGGCCAGAGTTATTGATGTTGGAAAGCCGTTATGGACGGTAATTACCGTTTAAATAGATAATATGAGATGCTTCGAGCGTCTTCTCCTCGCTCAGTGCAGACACTAAGCTGATGTGAAGACTAGTCTATTCAAACTAACACTCTATCTCCATGGCTTGGGGGTGTTGAGGTGACGATGAAACAGAGGTGTTCTTCGTGTTTATTTTTGAGTTGGTGCGGTGTTTGGGAGGGGATGTGGATGCCTTGTTGAGGGTGTAATTCATACTCTTTACCGTCTACTTCGATGGTGGCGATGCCGCTGAGGATAAAGAAGAACTGCTCGGCGTGCTCGTGATAATGACGGACTTCTTTACAACCTGGTGGCACGCATTCTTGAATAACACTGAGGTTGGCAGATTTCACTAAATGCCAACCATCGCAGTTATCGCCCCAGGTGTAGTGCTCTGTATTTTCGGTATTAACGGGTTTCATGCTATTCCTGAGTTAAGTGTTTATGGCCAGCAGTCGCAAGGGAGGTCGGGTAGGTCGCAATTTTTTCCTCTTCCCGCGCAGCTGGCGACATCGCAGGCCGCGGATGGGTCGCAGCAGTCATAGTCATTGTCTTTCTTTTTGCGTTTGTTTTTATCTTTTTGGGTGTTTAGTTGCAGCGTGGCATAGGCACTTTTACAGGCATACATGCGTGCTCTGATTTTTTGGTATCCGTGCCAGACTCCATCTTTTTGGACGATGTCTAATACTGCGGCAGAACAGGACGCTCCTTTGTGCAGGCAGGCATGCGCACAGTGAAACCCTTTGTAGGGAGAAATAAAGCGCTGATAGAAGCGTATAAAAATTACCGCGAGGAAGTTCATCATTTTTTCCTAATACTTGACTCGCTACCACGGGTAAAGTTCGTGAAGCAGGATATACCCGGGGTAGCTAAGAAATCCCCAAACGATGGCAAACAAAACTTCGCACCGTATCTTAATATTTGCATCCAACTTGATATGCCGAAATTGGCGGGTGCCGATATAGCCATATAGAAATGATGCGTTGGTGATGTTGCTCATCAAGCCAGATGGAGAGTCCCAATACTTTACTTCGTTTGGGTATTTGCATTTAAGTTTGCTGATAACCACAAGATTAACCAACAACATCAAAAATAGTAGCGAAAAGAAAATTTCCAAATGCTCAATCCTTGCTTAAAGCCGTTCGTGATTATGACTTTTAGACCACATCCCATGTTGGCTAGATTAACTTGTTAGCACAGAAAGTCCAATTTATGTACTTCCTCATAGTGAGATCTTTATCAACATAAACAACGCGATAATTGAACTCGGTGTATCAGCTAAATCCCCTTACATTGCATCCGAAACGCGATACGAGAAGAGTAATCGCCCTTTGGACTAAGGGCGAAAACATGCCCAGGAAATGGCTGAAAGCGGAAACAAGGGAGTGAATAATTTCACTCCCGCCGCTTGAAGGCGACGAGTTCTACGAGGAGGGGGACTGTCCTATGCATGTTGGTTACGTTCACTTCTCGTAGCGCGTTGAGGAGATAATGCAATGTCGGGGCGCCTCTGGGTTCTTAGGGGCGACGAATGACCGACGATTGATAATCGTCGCAGCATGAGGAGGTGGAGGTAGGGATGCCGGCAGGAACCCAGCTTCAGGGACGAATTATTAGCATCGCACTGAACCAAGCATTTCCTCTAAGTCGAGGTCGGCGACCCTACAAGAACTCAATTCAAAGTACCATCGTCACTACGATCACCCAACTTTTCAGCCCCACGCCAAAGGCACCTTTGTGACCCTTTGAAAAATAAATTAAAAAATTTTTTAAAACCATTTAAACCCTTTGTACTTTTGGGTGCGTCTAATAGAGTAACAAAGCAAATAAACAACAACAGGATGACGCGGATGTTGGTTAATGCCGAACAGGCATTCTCACAAACACAAACGGCGCAACAGGAACTACAAAGCATAGAGAAAGCCCAGCAGGGTGACCAAGATGCCTTTTATATCCTGTACCAAACGCATGTAAAACGTGTGTATGCGCTCTGTCTGCGCTTGGTGGCCGACCCGGCGCAGGCGGAAGATGTGACTCAGGAAGTGTTTGTGCAATTGTGGCAAAAAATACATAGCTTCGATGGTCAGTCGCAATTCAGCACCTGGTTGCATCGCGTGGCCAGCAATATCGCTATCAGTTATCTGCGCAAGCAAAAGAACTGGATTCAGCGGGTGGTGAGCAGTGAAGATGCCGGCATGGAGTACGAGCAAGCCGCGCAATGTCAGGAGCTTAATGGTCTCGACAAACTAATAGTGCGTTTGCCCGAGCGCGCCCGGCAGGTATTTGTCCTGCACGCGGTGGAAGGCTATCGCCACGAAGAAATAGCACAGATGATGAATATGGCGGTGGGATCGTCAAAATCCCAGTATCACCGCGCCAGAGGGTTGTTAAAGGAGTGGTATGAAAATGAGTAAACCAGACTTCGACCAGTTTTTAGATGAGCAACTGCAATCGCAGCAAAAAGAAGTGAGCCCAAGCCGCGACCTTTGGCCAGGTATTGAGCATGCGATTAACTTGCAGCAAAGCGCTAACCAAAACAAGGCAAAGCGCAATTGGCTGATGCCGGCATTCGGCAGTGCCGCCGCAGCGATTCTGGTGGCCGTGGTGGGCTTGAACATGCCAATGCAGCAAGACGCTCAACAACCCCAGTTTGCGCTTATAAGCGATGTATTTGAGCAACAAAAGCAGAGCCTGCTGGTGCAGTATCAGTCGCAACCGGCGTTAACCGATAACTGGCAACAGCAACTCGAAGAGTTGGAGCAGGCGGAAAAGGCAATCAAAACCGCGCTGGAAGACGACCCAAATAATCGCGCCCTACTTGGCATGTTAGCGCAAGTATACCAACAACAACTTGATTTAATTAATAAAGTGCACCAGCCCAAGCAGGGCACTGTATTACAGCATATTTAGGAGAAGAAGATGAAAGCACTAGCGTATACCCTGGCATTGGTTCCATGTTTGGCCTTGGCGGGCGAGAAAATCGACGAGCAGATCAACGTACCTGCGGATGGTCGTATCTTTATCGACAATCAGCGCGGCGACATCATTATCAAGGGCTGGGATAAGGCAAGCCTGCAGATCAAGGGCGAGCTGGACGACAGAGCCGAAGGCTACACCCTGGAAACACGCGGTCAACGCACCGACTTTATTGTCAAAATGCCTAAGAGCTCCAATTGGGGTTGGGGCAATAAGGATGATGAGGGTGAAGGTTCCAGGCTCACCATTTATATGCCGATGCAAAGCGCCCTAAGCCTGGAAGGCGTGAATGTCGATGTAGATGTAAGCGATCTCAATGGCGACAGCCGTATTGAAACCGTTAACGGCGATATCGATGCCAAAAAATTACAAGGCAAACTGACCTTTGAAACCGTTAACGGCGATATTGATGGCACCGACCTGCAAGGTGATATTCGCTACCAAACCGTCAATGGCGATATTAACGATGTTAATTCTGCCGGCCAGCTGCGCATGACCCTGGTAAACGGCGATGTCACCAGCAAAACCAGTTCAGAAGATATTCGTTTTGAGAACGTCAATGGTGATCTGACTTTGCACGCACAAACCCTGGGCAGCTTGAAGCTGAACACGGTTAACGGCGAGCTGGAAGTGTATGTGCAAGAGCTTAAAGCGAATGCGCAGATTCGTGCCGAAAGCGTCAGTGGTGACTTTGACTTGTACCTGCCAACGAGTGTATCGGCACGCTTTGACTTAGACGCTCATGCCGGTGGCGATATCCGCAACGAGCTGAGCAAAGACAAGGCGGTCAAAGCCAAGTACGGCCCGGGCGAGAGCCTAAGTTTCACCCTGGGTCAGGGCGAGGCCGAAGTGGAGGTGACCACCATCAGTGGTAACACCAACTTACGTAAAAACGACTAATTAACGCGACTAGCAAAAAACAACTCCCAACTTAGCGGGCACTTAGCCCGCTTCTTTTTTAAAAATACGACGCAATTGTTGCACTGCCATACTAAGCCGATAGAATAAGGCAATTCGCTCCCCTTTTGAGTAACTATGGCAAAGATAGATAAACAGGTTGATAGCCTAAAAGTACCCCCGCATTCCATTGAAGCCGAGCAATCCGTGCTTGGTGGCCTAATGCTTGATAATGAAGCCTTTGACCGTGTGGCTGAGATAGTGGTATCTCAGGATTTCTATACCCGCACGCACAGGTTTATTTTCGAGGCCATGGAACGTTTGGTGGAAGCTGGGCAGCCCATAGATCTCATCACCATTTCGGAATCGCTGGAGAAAAATAACCAGCTGGAAGGCATAGGTGGCTTTGCTTATTTAGGGGAAATTGCCAAAAATACGCCAAGTGCGGCGAATATCTCTGCCTATGCGCATATCGTACGTGAACGTGCCGTAGTGCGTGAAATGATCGGTGTGGCTAATGAAATTGCCGAAGCCGGTTTTAACCCCGAAGGGCGCGGCAGTCATGAGTTACTCGATCTGGCCGAGAGTAAAGTATTTAAAATCGCTGAACAGCGCACCAAGAGCACCGAAGGTCCGCAAAATATCCATACTATTTTGGAAAAGACCGTCGATAAAATCGAAGAGTTGTATCAGTCGCCCCAAGACGGTGTAACCGGTGTCAGCACGGGTTATTCGGATCTCGATAAAATGACCGCAGGTTTACAGCCTTCGGATTTGATCATAGTCGCCGCTCGTCCGTCCATGGGTAAAACCACCTTCGCCATGAACCTGGCCGAACATGCTGCCATGACCCGAGATAAGCCCGTAGTTATCTTCTCACTGGAGATGCCCTCGGAGCAGATCATGATGCGTATGTTGGCGTCATTAGGACGTATCAACCAAACCAAGGTACGTACCGGTCAGCTGGATGATGATGATTGGGCGCGTTTATCTTCCACCATGGGACTACTGATCGAAAAGGGCAAGATGTATGTCGATGACGCCTCGGGGCTAACGCCTACCGATGTGCGTTCACGAGCCCGTCGTATCGCCCGTGATCACGGCGGCATCAGTATGATCATGGTCGACTACCTGCAGCTGATGCGGGTGCCAAGTTTGTCTGATAACCGAACCCTGGAAATCGCCGAAATTTCTCGCTCACTTAAGGCCCTGGCCAAAGAGCTTGAGTGCCCCGTGGTAGCCCTGTCGCAGCTTAACCGTACGCTGGAGCAGCGTGCCGATAAGCGCCCGGTAAACTCGGACTTGCGTGAATCGGGCTCAATCGAGCAGGATGCCGACTTGATCATGTTTATCTACCGTGATGAGGTTTACAACGAAGACAGTAACGACAAGGGCACTGCGGAAATCATCATAGGTAAGCAGCGTAACGGCCCTATCGGTAAGGTCAGGTTAACTTTCCAGGGGCAATACTCACGCTTTGATAATTATGCCGGACCGGCAATGGAAGATGAGTACTAATAATTATGGCCCTGGCTACGGCAACTATTGATTTTTCTGCACTGCGAGCCAATCTCGCCCGGGTAAAAGAGCTGGCGCCCAACAGTCAGGTGATGGCGGTACTTAAGGCCAACGCCTATGGCCATGGTCTGGTGCCCATAGCCCAGCAACTGGCGGGGGCGGATGCCTTCGCCGTGGCCCGCATTGAAGAAGCCTTGGCGCTGCGCACCGGCGGTATTACCAAGCCAATTGTCTTGCTTGAAGGCTTTTTTAAGGCCAGCGATATCGACATCATGCTGGCCAACAATTTCCAAACCATAGTCCATGACGAGTACCAGTTAGCAGCGCTGGAGCAGGCGCAGCTCAATGGTCAAATCAAAGTGTGGCTTAAGGTCGACACCGGCATGCACCGCCTCGGCGTTGAGCCGGAGCAGTTTGAGCAGTTTTATCAGCGTCTTAAACGCTGTGCCAATGTGCATGAGCAGCTGCATTTGATGACTCATTTTGCCTGCGCCGACGAGCTTGAAAACAGCTATAACCAAACCCAGCTGGCCACCTTTACTACCTTGGTCAGCGATAAGCCAGCACCCTTATGCCTGGCTAATTCCGCCGCCATTATCAATTACCCGCAAAGCCATGGTCACTGGGTGCGCCCCGGCTTGATGCTTTATGGGGTATCGCCGGTGCAGGGTAAAACCTCCTCTGAGCTGGGTTTACAGCCGGTGATGAGCCTGACCAGCGAAGTGATTGCGGTGCGTCGGGTGAAAAAGGGCGAACCCGTAGGCTATGGCGGTCACTGGCAGGCCAGTGCCGATACCCAGTTGGCTGTGGTGGCTATAGGTTATGGTGACGGCTATCCGCGCCATGCCGAAAACGGCACCCCAGTGCTGATTAATGGTCGTCGCTATCCGCTGGTGGGCAGGGTGTCCATGGACATGATCAGCGTAGATATAGGCGCCGATAACCAGAGCGTGGCGGTGGGTGATGACGCCATCATGTGGGGCGCCGAGCTCGGCATCGAAGAAATTGCCACCTGCGCCAGCACTATCCCCTATGAATTGCTGTGCAATATCACTCCACGGGTTACCTACCAGTATCTAAACTAGGCGGTGAGAAGCCGCCTTTGTTGTTATTTTCCCGCCCTGCGCAATGAAAAATAAGCTATCAATTTGATTTATAAGTGAAAAGCTAATTATCCCAGTGGGGTTGTGGCCGACTTGTAAAGCAGTTGTTTCTTTTTTCTAAAAAAAAGCCCAAAATGTCAGTTACAACAATTCTTATAGGGACAGGTGCTGGGAGCGGATATGGCTTACCTTATCGAACTAGATACGGACAATGTGATCTACCTGCATGCCCACCATAGTTTTGGTCGCTTTCAATATAGCGTCGACACCCTAGTTGTTGAGCCCAGCGTGTCGAAAATTCACTGTATTATCGAGTGGCAGGGGAGTCATTGGCAGATCCGCGATCTAAGTCGTAATGGCACCTGGTTGAACTCGAAGCGCTTGGAAAAAGATCGCCCAGAGATACTTCATTGCAATGATCTGCTTACCTTTCCCGGCAATAGCTGCAGCGGT
Organism: Pseudoalteromonas sp. T1lg76; assembly: GCF_002964725.1. Taxonomy (NCBI): domain Bacteria; kingdom Pseudomonadati; phylum Pseudomonadota; class Gammaproteobacteria; order Alteromonadales; family Pseudoalteromonadaceae; genus Pseudoalteromonas; species Pseudoalteromonas sp. T1lg76. Next base: position 75,866 of record NZ_PQCE01000013.1, on the reverse strand, counting down.
TATCGGGTTGCCAATCTCGATAAGCCCGAAGATATGCTGATTATTCTCAACTCATTGCAACGGCCCACCGAGCAACATATCCCCCTGAGCAGCTATAACCTGATCCCAGATGAGCAGCCGGAAATTGCCGTATTTATTCAGCGTGAGAGCGGCTTTTGGTGTTTTGAACGCCTCGACGGACCGCTGCTTGAGCACACCATTATCATAGAGCATGACAGGGTGAGCGACAGTCGCCATACCTATCAATTGCACTTAAGCCATAGCGAGGCGGCAACCGCCATGCGTGATGTGGCCAGCGTGAAACTGGCGGATCTTAACTTTATTTTCAACCTTACTTTAGATGAAGAGTCGGCGGAGCTGGTGATTAAAGGCCCTAATGAAGAGGTCGACCTGGGTGAGCGTTGCCATCATTATCTTACTCTGAACTTGGCGCGCTATAGGGCGCAGGACGCGGCCAAGGGCGTGCATGAGCTAAGCCAGGGATGGGTTGATACCGAAGTGATCGCCAAAGACTTAGGCATAGATTCCCGCTATCTTAATATTCAAATTCATCGCGCCCGCAAACAATTTAGCGATGCCCTGGCTCATGTGGAAGGGGCGGATCATGTTATTGAACGTAAGCTGCGCAAGGTGCGCTTTAACGCCAGTAACTTCGAGATTTATAAGGGTCACCAACTCGAGGGCGCAATCAACAGCGCTTCTAACTAGTAGGGCTAGCGGTAATGCAGAAGTTAGCACACTACGAGATTAAACATCTGATCTACCAGGGTGCCATGGGGACCGTCTTTGAAGCGTTCGATACCAAGTTGGAGCGCACGGTTGCCTTAAAGGTGTTGGCGCAGGCGGATCTTAGCGCCGCCGACAGTGCTGAAGCCCTGAGTGAAGCGCGCTTTCTCGCTCGATTAAATCACCCCAATATTATTCAAGTATTTGATTGTGCAGAAGATCAGGATACGCATTTTCTGGTAATGGAATTTTGCCGTGGCAAAAATCTGCTGCAGTACCAAAAACAGCATTTACTCAGCCTGGAACAAAAGCTCTCCCTGTTGATCGATATCGCCAAAGGGCTGGAGCATGCTCATCGCAACGGCATCATCCATAGGGATTTAAAGCCCAGCAATATTTTGATCAGTGAATCGGGGGCGGTAAAAGTTGCCGATTTTGGTATTGCCGAATTTATTGGTGCAAATGCCAAGGCCGGTGCGAGCGCCGGTACTCAAGGCTATATGGCGCCGGAGCAAATCCTTGGTCAGCCTCTTAGCAATAACAGCGACTGGTTTTCCTTTTGTGTGCTTGCCATCGAGTTACTGACGGGACAGCACCCCTATGGCGGCCAAGGCCAAGGTAGTGAAAAAGATATGGCGCGGGCCATATGCGATGGTCAGTTTATTGATCTGAATGCGTTTTCTGCCTACTTGCCGCAGCCGCTTATCCATATACTCAGTCAGGGCTTGGCGGTAGAGCCGGGTAAGCGTGTTAACTTACGCCGTGGTGCGTTGAGCACTCAGCTTGAGCAAATATTGCAGTTGCAGGTACAGCAGGCCATTATGGCGCAGCAGACCGAGCCGCTAGAGGCCCCAGCCCAGGGCAAGCAAAATGAGATGGCTTCATCTGAGGCTGCCTCCGAAGCTTCAGAGCCGGCTAAAACGAGCTCAAAACCTACTCGGCGAGCCTGGTATTATGGCCTTACCTTTGGCTTTATCGCTGTCTTGCTGGTGAGCCTCTATCTGTTTCGCGATTACTTTATCAAGGCGCCTGTGGTGGCTATTTTACCCACTCAGGTAGAGATAGCAGCGCCCGAGTTGGCCTACTACCAGGGCACGCTAAGCGGTTCTATTCAAAGTGCATTGTGGCAACAATTGGCATCGCAAAATGAGCATCTGGTTAGTCGTACGGAACTGCAGATGCTGGCCAAGGGAGTTGAGCCGGAGCGCTTACAAGACCCCAAAACCTATTTTCAGATGCTGGCCGATTACACCGGAGCCAGCGTTTTTATCACCAGCTCGGCTTCTTGCCAACAGCGCTATTGCAGCATTGAAATCAGCCGCTTAGAGGCGCCAGACTGGCAGCTGGTGGCCACCAAGCAATGGCAGTCGGATTTGGTCGACACCCGCAATGTGCATGAGTCGGCGCGCTTTTATGGCGCCAGTCTGTTTGCTCATGAGACAAGCTTTAATATGCAGGATGAGCAGGCGCTTCAGGAGCAAATCTTCAATTATTACAACCGTTATTATAATGATGACGAGATCAGTGAGCCCTTGTTCAACGAGGTTATGGCTTTGTTGAGTACAGAATCGCATTTTGATGTGGGCTATACGCTGGCGCGGGAATTGGCGCTGCAGCTGAAGGAGATCACCGGCAAGGATGAATATCTAGAGCAGGTGCAAGGCTTGTTGGCGCAGGCGCCGCGACAATATCAGCGTCGGCCCAGTTATTTTAGCAGCCGTATCTTGCTGTCCTTGGCCCAGGGAAAGGTTGAAGATGCGTCTCATGACCTGGCGCAATTACGCCGGCTAGGTGGAGGAGAGGCGGAATATTTAAACCTGCAAGCTTCCTGGTATTTGGCTCAAGGAGAGCGAGAAAAGGGACGTGATGCCTTGGAGCGTTCCCTGATGATGCGACCCAATCTAAATGTGCAAATAAAGCTGGCGTCCTTGCTCTATAGCATGGGCGACATCGACTCGGCGCTGTCCTTGCTCGATGATGTGCTCAATAAGCTGCCATTGGACAAGGATGCCTTACAGTTAATGGCGGTGCTGGCGCTCACCCAGGGCGACTTTGCTACAGTGATCCGCCATTATGAGGCGCTCATTAAGGAGTCTTTAGATCCCAAGGATGTTGCCAACACCAGCATCTTGGCTAATCTTGCTTTGGCCTATTTGTATGTGCAGCAATATCAGCAGGCGCAGATCATAGCCGGGCAAGCTCATAGCCTGGCGCCAAATAATTCGGGGATCCTGTTAAACTATGCGGATGCGTTGACCCTGGCGGGGCAATTGGCTTTGGGACGTGAGTATTATCAGCGAGTGATAGATGTGAATAATGGTCAGCAGTCCGCTTACTCCTGGTCAGACAGGGCCCAGGCCTATGCCCATCTGGGAGATTATCAAAGGGCAACCACCGCCATTAATACCAGTTTGGAGCTCGGGCAGGAGCTGGCGGATATCCATTATGCCGCAGCCATTGTCTATGCTGCTACCGGCGATAATCATTCGGCGCTGTATTACGTGCAAAAGGCGATGCAGGCGGGGTATGGTGCCAACTGGTTTGTCCTCCCCTGGTTCAAGCCGTTATGTGCCTATCCGCAATTTACCCAGCGATTACACCAGTCACAACGGCTTTGTGATGACGCCCCGGTTACTGCTCTTTAGGGCGATCGACTATAATGCGCGGGTCCTGAGACATATAAAAACGGCCGCTGCTCAATTGCTTGGCGGTATAACGAAAGCCAATGGTTAGCGGTTGTGCCGAAGGTGAGGGCGTGACCTCAATCACCTTATCAAGAGGGCTGTTATCACTGCCTGCATAGCGAATCGTGGGTTCTACCTGGCGCAGCACTATGGTGAGCTGTTTCTTATCTTCGCTCAACTGCGAGTCGACATTGTAGTTACAATTGCTGTCACTCTTAACATATTCCACGCCATTGCCGAAAAATTCCCAATCCGGGTCTTCAATATGCACTATAAATCTGGCTTCCTGGCGCTTTTCAATACTGGGGTCTTCGGCATTATTGGTGAAGGTGACGTTGAAGTCGTCGTTATTGGAGCCGCCTAAACGCTCACCACTGTCGCTCAGTTGGGTTACCCAGCGTTGTGAGCTGCTGGGGGTGAGCATAAAGCTTTGTTGTGCTGTGTAGTCATTGGGCAGGCAGGGAACGATCAAATTTGTATGATTTGGAGTGAGCATTGTTGTTCCTTATTGATTCAGAGTCTATTAACTATAGCCATAGTTTGAATAAAAAAGGAAAATTGTAATCTATTGTAAGAAAAGAACTTTTGGTGTTTTTATTAGGGGTACATTTGACCCTGAAAGGTCGCCAAAATGCGTCGCTTGCCACCCATATCTCTGTGCTCACCCAGATAAATGCCCTGCCAGGTGCCTAGCACCAGATGCCCGTCGCGAATAGGCAAGGTCAGCTCGCTGCCCAGGGTGCTGGCCTTGATATGGGCCGGCATATCGTCATCCCCTTCATAGGTGTGGCGATAGAAGGGCTGGCGCTCGGGGGCGGCCCAGTTGAAGTGGGCTTCCATATCCTGACGCACCGTGGGATCGGCGTTTTCATTAATGGTTAAACTGGCGGAGGTGTGCAGCAGTAACAGGTGTACCAAGCCGACCTGATACTGGCCGATTTGTGGCAAAAGCCGCTCCAGTTCATCATCGATAAGATGAAAACCACGCGTTTTGGCGCTTAGGGTGACTTGATGTTGTTGCCAGCTCATAAGGTATCACGGCTCATTTTGACGTACTGCTGTGGCGCTTAAGATTGGCAGTTCTTGCAAATGCCATGGGCCTCTATGGTTTGGGCGCTGACGCTAAAGCCATGCTCAAGAGCAAGAGCGCTTAGCTCATGGGAAAGCACGCCGGAGTGCAGCTCAGCCACATGACCGCACTGATCACAGATCAGCAATTGCACCGGGTGGATGGACTCAAAATGATGGCACAGCATAAAGGCATTGGTGCTTTCGATTTTATGAATAAAGCCTTGCTCCGCCAGAAAATCGAGGGCGCGATAAATGGTGGCCGGTTTGGCACTGCTTTCGGTAACCTTAAGCTGCTCAAGTAAGTCGTAGGCACCTACACCGCTTTCGGTGCTCGCCAGTAAGCGAAAAACCTTTTCTCTAATGGGTGTGAAGCGCGCACCCTTGCTATCACACATTCTTTTCGCTTTATTGACCAGCGCATCAACGTTCATAGGTTACCTTTTTGATCTTCTCGCACCCCTAATAGCATACTATGGTCGCGAAAAATTACTATCTCTGAATTGTCGCCAACGGTATAATTTTGTTTTCATAACTGGGAGTTAGCGTGAACGAGTTAATCGCCACATTTATCTTCTTTTTTGCGGTTATCGACCCGGTTGGTACCATTCCGGTATTTATCGCCGTCACCCGAGGCGAAGATGCCGCCTTTAAACGCAAAGTAGCCTATAAGGCCGTCGCCGTTTCAGCCCTGGTGTTATTATTCTTTGTGGTGGTTGGCGAGCTGCTGTTAAACGCCATTCGTATTCCCTTAGCCGCGTTTCAAATTGCCGGCGGTATCGTTCTGTTGTTATTTGCTTTGACCATGATCTTCGGTGAGGGGAAGCCTGAGTCCGAGATCAAGAGCATGCGTGACTCCACCGAAACCGCGATTTTCCCCTTGGCCATTCCTTCCATTGCCAGCCCCGGGGCCATGCTGGGCGCGGTACTGATGACCCGTAATGCCGAGTTTACCTGGGTCGAGCAGGCGATCACTTCTGCTGTGATGCTGGGTGTGCTGGTTTTGGTGCTCCTGCTCTTGCTGCTTGCCCGTTATGTGCATAACTTTATCGGTGACAGTGGCGCCAGTATTATTTCCCGGGTTATGGGTTTGATCTTAAGCTCGGTGGCGGTGGCCAATATCCTCGGCGGCATTAAAGATTATTTTGCTCTCTAGCAAGAGGATTGCTGGATGGCGTGAAATTTACGCGTTAGTTGCGTATAATTCGCGCCCTTACTGCACACTAGTACTGCACGACCGCAGGCGTTTTTTAGGTAATCAGCCATGACAGATACTATCACTCATACTCCGACTCCCACTTGGCAGCAAGACACTTTCCGCCGTTTTAGCGTTGCCCCAATGCTGGATTGGACCGACCGTCATTGCCGTACCTTTCATCGCCTGATGAGCAAAGAGGCGGTGCTTTACACTGAGATGATCACTACCGGTGCCATTATTCATGGCAAGGGCGATTACCTGCATTTTAACCAGCATGAGCAACCTGTGGCCTTGCAGCTTGGAGGTTCAAACCCCGAGGAGTTGGCCCATTGCGCTAAGCTGGCGGCAGAGCGCGGTTATGCGGAAATTAACTTAAACGTGGGTTGTCCTTCCGATAGGGTGCAAAATGGTCGCTTTGGCGCCTGTTTGATGGCCCAGCCGGAGCTGGTGGCCGAGGGCATTGCGGCGATGAAGGCGGTGACCGATATCCCGGTTACGGTAAAAACCCGTATTGGTATCGATGAGCAAGACAGCTATGAGTTCCTTTTGGCGTTGATCGATGCCAATCATAAAATCGGCTGTGATGATTTTATTATCCATGCCCGTAAGGCCTGGTTGCAGGGCTTGAGCCCGAAGGAAAACCGTGAAATCCCGCCGCTTGATTATCCTCGTGTGTACCAGTTGAAAAAAGACTATCCGCATCTGCATATCAGCATTAACGGCGGCATCAAAACCCTTGCCGAGTGTCAGCATCATTTAGAGCATGTTGATGGTGTGATGATAGGCCGGGAAGCATACAGCAATCCTTATTTGCTGGCGCAGGTGGATGCCGAGCTTTATGGCCTGCCGGGCTGCACCTTGACCCGCCATCAGGTGGCCGCGCAAATGTTGGATTATATTGACGATGAAATGCGCCAGGGCGCCCGCTTTTGGCATGTGGCGCGTCATATGCTGGGGCTTTTCCAAGGGATGCCGGGAGCGCGCGGTTATCGTCGCCACCTTTCCGAAAACGGCCATAAAAGTGAAGCCACGGCGCAAACCCTGGTACAGGCATTGGGCTTTGTCAGCTAGAAGTAGGCAAATACACTACAAATTAGTCTGTCCGGCTAATTGAAATTAGCCGACTGTATTTTATAATCCTTTCAATTCAACATCTTATGTTTTGGCATATAACTTGAGAGCCATGCAGTAGTTCCACTAATTAGGAGTACAGCATGGCTAAATCAAGCAGCACTTATTATCGCGATGCCCTGAATAAGAAAATCTCCGGCGTATGTGCCGGTTTTGCGAAACATCACCATCTGCCAATCTGGCTGGTTCGTTTGGCGGTGATCATCGTCTTTCTCAATGCCCCCATTATCATGGCGGCGCTTTACCTTGTTTGCCACCTGCTCTTTGAGGAGCAGATCCTTATTTAATCCCACCCCAGTGGGGTTTAGGTTGCTGATTTTACTAAAGACACTCAGTTGTCATTAAGTTATATTAGGGTACCTTCAAGGGATAAATTCAAGGAAGCATTATGTTGCGTATTTTCAATCGGGCCTTGCTTGCGGCAACGGCCCTCTGTGCTTGTGCCTTTAGCTACGCCCAGGATGGGCTAATGATCAGCGAGGCTAAGGTTCGCCAGTTTTTGCCGGCGGCCAGCAGCTCGGTGGGCTATTTTACCTTGGAAAATAATTCCGAGCGTGAGCGCACCCTTAAAGCCGTTGAACTAGAGTCGCTGGGGCGCGTGGAAATTCATACCCATGAACACAGCGATGGCATGATGAAAATGCGCAAGTTGGACAGCCTCACTATCGGCGCAAATAGCCGCATAGTGTTGCAACCGGGTGGGCTACACTTAATGTTATTTTCGCCACAGCAGGCCCTTAGCGTCGATCAGACTCTGAAAATGACACTGATCTTCGCCGATGGCGAACGTGTAAATGGCCAGGCGCGTGTTTTCAGCTTGATAGAGAAAGAGCAAAAGCGCGACAGCGGCAGTGAGCACCAGCACCACCACAACTAGGAGTTGATATGTCACAGCATAAAGGAAAGATCGCAGCCGCCATCGCCGCTGTATTATTGTTATTTTATTTAATTGCCGTGTATTGGAGCATAGAGCCAGACCGCTTTGATGTGCTCGAAAATGCTAAGCAGCAGGCCAGTGAACGTAACGAGCAACTGGTGACAGGATATGTGACCACCTCGGCGCTGATCACTGTGACTCAAACCTTACTCGATAAACCAGGTGGCTACCTCAGCAATGACATGATGCCGCCGAGCGTTATGATGGACAATATGCCGGCCTGGGAATACGGCGCATTGGAAATGGCCCGTGATATGGCCCTATCCATGCGTAAAGACTTTAGCCGTTCGCAATCTCAGTCAACCGAGCATCCTTCGCTGAAAAAAGCTCAGCCGCAATTTAACATCAGCAATACCGCCTGGATGTGGCCAAGTGCCGAGGGTGAGTATCAAAAAGGCATAGAGCTGCTGATTGAATACCGCTCGCAAATTGCCGACAGTGGTGATCGCCAAAGTCAGTTTTACGCCCGTGCCGATAACCTGCGCGCCTGGGTTAAAGAAGCAGAAAAGCGCCTAGGTAGCTTAAGTCAGCGCCTCAGTGCCAGTGTCGGTCAGGAGCGCTTAAACACGGATTTAGCCGGGGATCGCGAAGCCCATCAGGCCACCTATGCGCCTCATGAGCAAATGGTGCGTACTTCCTGGTGGAAAATTGACGACACCTTTTACGAAGCCCGTGGTGCCACCTGGGCGTTACTGCATTTTCTAAATGCCATTGAGTATGACTTTGCCGATGTATTAGAGAAGAAAAATGCCAGGGTGAGTGTGCAGCAGATCATCCGCGAGCTTGAAGCTACGCAGGAGCCGGTATGGAGCCCAATGGTCTTAAACGGCAGTGGTTTTGGTTTTGTGGCCAATCACTCTTTGGTGATGGCTAATTATATTTCGCGTGCCAATGCGGCACTGATTGAACTAAGCGAGTTACTCGCACAAGGATAATAGGGGATAAAATGAAAAAGTACGTTCTAGCGGCAGCAGTATCGTTAGCAAGCATGGCGCCAGTAGCCCAGGCCGATACGTTACTGGGTTTATACGTAGGTGCCGAAGGCTGGCAGGCAGAGCCGGAAGGCAGCTTTGGTAGTAAAGGTAATGCCCAGCAGGATTTCGCGTTTGAAGATGAAACCTTAACCAGTTACTACGTAGCCCTAGAGCACCCAGTACCACTTATCCCTAACGTGAAATTACGTTACACGGAAATGGACGTAACCGGCGACACCACCCTAGTTGACGGTTTTGAGTTCCAGGACGTTAACTTTGGCGCCGGCACGAACCTGTATACCGAAACCGATCTTACTCATATCGACTATGTGTTGTACTACGAAATTTTCGATAACGATACCCTGTCGATCGACTTGGGTCTAAGTGCTAAGCAGTTCGATGGTGATTTTTACATCATTGATACCATGAGTGGTGAAAACGCCAGCACAGGAGCCATGGTGCGCACCGACTTCTCTGGCTTTGTACCACTAGCCTATGGCCGTGCTCAGGTTGGCCTGCCGTTCACAGGTCTTAGCGTGTTTGCTGAAGGCAGCATGTTCGCTCTTGATGACAGCTCGGTGCATGACTACCAGGTTGGTGTTGAGTGGGAAGTGATCGATAACTTAGCGGTTGATGTGGCTATTCGCGGCGGTTACCGCAGCATGCTGATCGAGCTTGATGATATCGACGATATCAATACGGATATCGATGTATCTGGACCGTTCGCCGGTTTGCAGGTGCACTTCTAAGCGCAGATCTGCGCAGCAAAAAAGGCGCCTTTTGGCGCTTTTTTTGTGTCTTTCCAAAAGCAGGCTAGGGGTCGCTGGGCTGCTCACTATTCTTATCGTGCTCTGGCTGGGGCAGCTCGGATAGGGTTCTTAAGTTATTCAGACTATGGGTGATGGTATTTTGCAGTTGATGCTCGGCAAGCCAGGCCAGATAAGGACCAAGTACCGGAATGGTGATTTCTCCCCGCTGTTGCCAGGTTACCCTGCTGCCTTGGGCATAGCCTTGGGTGCGGATAGTGCCACGGGAAAGGTATTCATCATTTACCAGCACCTGAAATTCTAATTGCTCCGCACTGCTGTGGGTAATGCTCAGTTCACCACGGGAGCTGTCACCTAGCCAGTTGATATGCGCACCTACGCCCTGAGTTCTGCCATGTACCTGCAGCCGGGCGCGATCTTCGATTTGTTGCACCGCCAGCCATTTTGGCCAGTTGTTTAAATCCTGTAACCAGGGGGCAATTTGCGCCGATGAACTTGTGATATCGACGCTGCGCTGCACCTGATAGCTGGGGGTCAGTACCAGACCAAAAAAGACGATAACAAGTAGGATAAGCACCAGGACTTTGAGCGATTTTTCTAAGGCTGTCAGCACGCTATATGGCCTCTTACCGTAAGTTACGGATAATTATAAAGGATTAGAATATCCTGTTCGTGGCAAATTTACCATGCTGTTGTTTTTTTAATGGGAACAAAAGCGGCGTTTTCTAGGGATAAAGGGGTAGGGGAAGAGCTGAAAAAATAAAGGAGAATGCGGCGCCAAGACGCCGCAATAAAAAGCCTTATGGCAGGTGTACGGCCTTAAAGCTAGCCAGGGCATCGCCTTGCTCATTTTTCAAGGTTAAGTGTCGCCATTAATGCGGTATGAGAAGGTATCGGCTAGCACCTTGCTGAATGCTTGCTCTTGATCCATTTGCTCCATACACATTTTTCTGGTGCTGGCTAACGACTTAAAGCGTAAGCCAAAGTGCTGAGCTGTCACGTATTGACCCATAACCTGGTTACAACCCAAGAAGCCGCTAACACGACCGTCCTGGTGCAGGGTGATTTGCGGTTCACGCTGTTGAACAACTACTTGCTCAGTGCCGATTTTCATCGCTTTCCAGTAGGTATTAACCAGGTTTTCATTCGGCTTGGCAACGCGCTCCATCATCACCTTAATCGGGCTTTGTGTCTGCGTGGTACCGAAGGGGTCGTTATTTTGGGTGGTGATATAGCGCAGCTCACCATTATGGGTTATTTTGGCGCTGACGCTGTAACGCATACGCTCTTTTACCGCATCGGCGGCATAGGTCAAGGCTAGATCATAAGGCGGCGCACCATCTAAAGTAACGGTTTCGCTGGCAATGACTTCGGCGGCCACATCCATTTTTGAGACATCGGAAAGGGTAACGGTTAACTGCGAGCCAGGCGGTAGCATGCTGCGGTCTTTGTAAAGAACCTGCACCTGCATGGTTTTCATTTGTTGCTCGGCGGCGGTTTGTGCGCCTTGCTCCGGGGTATTGCTACAGGCACCCAATAATACGCTGGTAAGGGCTAGGGCCGAAAAAGTAATCTTTTTGCTCATATTATTAACTCCTTTAATACTGCCAGTATTTTAAGTAAATATGTATTAATTACACCTTAATACATGGACTTATACTGCGACCCTCGCGGTTAAACGGCGGTCGCTATTTCTTTACAAATTTAGTCAGAATAACGATTCGCTGACCTTCCACGCGCCCTTCGATATGCTCAGGGTTCGAGGTCAGGCCGATATTGCGTACCGCTGTGCCACGTTTGGCAACCAGGCTGCTGCCTTTTACATCTAGATCTTTGATCAGGGTGACGGTATCACCGGCGGCCAGACGCACACCGTTGGAATCAAGATGCACCACATCTTCGTCTTCAGCAATGGCGGCTTCGGCCCACTGTTGGGTTTGCTCATCTAGGTATAGCATATCCAGCATATCGCCGGCCCAGCTGTGCTCGGCACTTAATTTATTCAGTAGGCGCCACGCCACAACTTGTACCGCAGGTACCTGGCTCCACATGCTGTCGTTAAGGCAGTGCCAATGGGTGTCGCTTAACTGATCTTGGTTTTGTAATTGCTCGGCACAAAAACCACATACTAGGATGGATTTGTCGGAATGGGCTTCACCTTCCGGTGGTACGGCGTACACGCTTAGGTGGTCGCTGCTGGCACATAATTCACATTGGTTGTTGCTACGATCGCGTAACGTTTGTTCTATGCTCATAAAAATCAGTACTTAATAGAGTAGAGTAAAGCCCAATTATAACCAATATACCCATACAAAAGGTATTGTTTTAGGAACTGTTGCCTTTACAGTAAACCTTTAGGGGAGGCAGTCCCTAATTAATTCGTGTACATAAATGTACAAAAATGCTTTTTTGCACCACAGAAAGAGTCATAATAACAAGCTCTTGCGATCTGGCTTGGCCATGGCAAGTGCATTTTTGGCTCTGTTGGAGGAATGCCGTGCGTCGTTTTTTTATTAGTCTACTGCTTATTTTTTCTCTGGTGTTGCTGGCCTTTGCCGTTACCGAGCCGGCACTGACTATAGAAGCAAAAATTGCCAAGTCTGAATTGGCAAGCAGTGCCGTTGAAGCCATTACCGAGGAGGGTGACAGCCAAAGCCGGTATATGCTTCAGACCTTGTCGCAAATGCTCGGTCTGGATCGACTCGAAGGGCATATTGAAGCCTATGGCAAGACGCGCAGCATCTGGGGGACTGTGATGGAGTTGTACCAGCATGACAATGTTTTGGTGGCCGTGCTGGTAGCTATGTTTTCCGTGGTGGTGCCCCTGTTTAAATCCACATTGCAATTTGTTGTTTTGCTGCTTGGACCTGGGCCGAGAGTTGGGAGCCGACTTGGACGAGTGCAGGGGCGTTTGCAAAGGGTCACTGCTATGCTGAGCAAATGGAGCATGGCCGATGTGTTTGTGCTGGCGCTTATCATCACCTATCTGGGTGGTAATGCCGATGGCCACTTTGGTCAATTAGTCATAATGCAGGCGCAGTTACACCAGGGCTTTTGGCTGTTTCTCGGCTATTGCCTGGTGTCCATAATCACCAGTATTGTGTTACATCGACAGTGCCAACTATGGAATAGGGCCTAGAACACCTGAAGTTTTAGGCCCAGTTTCTGCCATTGCCTTTGTTCCGCTTCCAGATCTGCGGCGAACAAGGTGTGCTCCTTAAGCCACTTTCCCTTAAATTCCACGTTCAATGAATGGCCATCCACAGTGATGGCAAACTGAGGTTTACTCTGTGCCTGGCGCTTGCGGTTAAGCAAGACAGCCAAACGAAACAGGACGATCAGCCGATAGAGTGTGGCCTGCGGCAGATGAATAAAGTCGGGCATTTCTCTGAGCTTGATTTTCTTGCGCGAGAAACGGGTTAAGGTTGCCAGCAGTTGTTGCTGCTCCTGAGTAAAGCCGGGCAACTGGCTGTGGGCAATAATATAAGCGCTGTGCTTATGCAGTGCGGAGGAATTGATGCTCAAGCCAACCTCATGCAGTTGTGCGGCCCAGTTAAGAACGGCCAAATCCTCTTCGCTTAATTGCCACGGCTTGGCAACATGAGGAAAAAGCCATTGCAGGGAAGCGCATACATTGGCGGCGTGCTCGGTATCTATCACATAACGGGCACTTAAGTTGGTGATGGTGGTAACGCGGATATCCTTGTCCGTGAGTTTGTCATGAAGCTCATGCAGCAGGCCTTCACGCAGCGAGTAATCGCAATAACTGAGCTTTTCTATATTCAGCGAGCGCATTACCGCAATCATAATGGCTAAACCTCCGCAAAAGGTGCCACGGCGCTCGGGCACCAGCTCGCTATAGGGCAGATTATCGAAGTGGCCAGCGGCGCAGCTGCTGTTCATTAGCTGTAATAAATCGTCCAGGGTCAGATCCTGGTTCAGATCACCCTGATGGCAAACGGCGGTCAACACCTTGGCGGTGCCCGAGGTGGCCAGCACATGCTGCCAACCTAGTTGACCATAACTGGTGGTGATTGACTCCAGCTCCTGCTCGGCGCGTAAAATGGCGCGATGAAAACGCTTTTTGGTGATCCGGCCATCGCCGAAAAACTGCTGCGAATAACTGACACAGCCCATATTTCGACTGCTGAGCGCCAAATGCTGATGATGCTCGCCGATCACCAGCTCTGTGCTGCCACCGCCTATATCTATCACTAAACGGCGGCCTTCATGATGCATATGATGAGCCACGCCCTGGTAAATAAGTCGCGCTTCTTCCTGACCGGAAATTACCTCGATATGAAAGGGGAAAATCGCTCGCGCTCTTTGCATAAAGCGTTTAACGTTACGGGCCCGGCGCAGAGTATAGGTGGCGACCACCTTAACGTTGGCGGCGGGAAAGTCCGCCAGGGTAAGGGCAAATTGCTTGAGTACAGCAACCGCCCTGTCTATGGCTTCATCGCTGAGGCAGTAGCGGTGATCCAGCCCCGCGGCCAGATAGACCCGTTGTTTTTCCTTATGCAGTACCTCGAAGCGGCCATCGACTTCACGTGCTAGCAGCAGGTGAAAACTGTTCGATCCTAAGTCAACGGCGGCGTAGGTAGTGGGCTCATTGGTTTGCACGGCTGCTTTCCCATTTCTTCAGGTAATCATGTATGGCTATCTGCGAGCGGATTTTCTTTTTATTACCGCGACGCACATAGTGATTTTGTTGTTGTGCGTCAATAATACGAGCTTTGCTGCGGTCGCGCCATTGCAGTTCAAGAATATCTATGATCACCTGCTGCAGGGCCGGGCTGTAGATGGGGACCCCGACTTCGACGCGATGATCCAGGTTACGGGTCATCCAGTCGGCGGAGGAAATATAGACCTTACTTTGTTCATATTTACCGAACACCATGACTCGCGGGTGCTCTAAAAAGCGATCCACTATGCTGATAACCTTGATATTCTCGCTTAATCCCTTAATGCCTGGCACCAGGGAGCACATACCGCGAATAATCAGGCGTATCTTCACCCCTTGCTGCGAAGCCAGATAGAGCTTGTCGATCAGTTCCTTATCTACCAGGTTGTTGATCTTGATAAGAATGCTGCCGTTACGCTTAAGCTGGCACTGCTCTTCAATCAAACTGTTGATACGCTCGCGGGCATTGACCGGCGACACCATAAGGTGTTCAAAGTTAAATGGCTTGTAGCTGTGCTCGATAAACTTAAAGACGTTGTCGCATTCCTCACAAATGGCAGGATCTTTGGTGAACAGGCTAAAGTCGGTATAGATTTTCGCTGTTTTCTCGTGGAAGTTACCCGTGCCTATATGGGCATAGGAAACGATTTGCCCCTGCTCTTTACGGTGGATCACGCAAAGTTTGGAATGCACCTTCAAAGACGGGATACCGAAGATAACCTTGATGCCAGCCTCGTCCAGGGATTTGGCCCATTCAATATTGTTCTGCTCATCGAACCTGGCCTTGAGCTCCACCATGACGGTCACCTTTTTACCATTTTTGGCGGCATTGACCAGGGCGCCAATTAAGCGCGACTGGCTGGCAACACGATAAATATTGACCTTGATATGCACCACATCCGGGTCGAAGGAGGCCTGGCGCACATAGTTCAAAAAGTGATTAAAGGTGTGATAGGGGTAATAGAGTAAGATGTCTTCATGGCTGATGGCATCAAACACGCTGCTAAAGCGCTCAAAGGCATGAGAGCGCAGGCTCGGCAACGGGCTGTTTTCTAAATAGCGACGACCTACATTGGGAAAGGCCAAAAAATCGCGGAAATTACGGTATCGGCCACCTGGGATCAGGGCATCAAAGCGGTTGATACCTAAGCGTTTACGCAGCACCTTGTGCATTTCGCTGGGCATAGTATGGTCGTATACCAGACGCACCGGCTCGGAGCGCAGGCGCTGTTTTAAGCCCTTGGACATCTTGTCCAATACGCCTTCTTCGATTTCATCATCGAGATTGTATTCGGCATCTCGGGTCAGTTTAATGGCGTAGCCACGAATGGAGTCGAAGGCGAAAAAGTTGCCGAATACATCTTTAAGAAAATAAAGAATAATATCATCGAGCAGCACTATGGTCTTTTGGCGCCGGGTTCTTTCTGCCGGCAGCACCACAAAGCGCGGCAGGCGATTGGTCGGCACCTCCAGCAGGGCGTAGTGATTTTTGTCATCCTGCATTTCCACGAACAAATAGGTCATGGTGTCGTTGATATGGCCCGAGTAATTCTTGTTTTCGTCCACCAAAATAGGTGACAGGTGTTCAAGTACCTCGGCCTTAAAGAAACCACCCAGCCATTGCTGATGAAAGGGGCTGAGCTGCTCTGGGCGTTTTACATGGATATTGTGTTCGGTCAGGGTCTTAAGAATATCATCATAGGCGACATTGAAATCATGACCCAGGGTTATGACCTTGTCCTGAATTTGCTGCATTAAGGCCTCATCTTCGTCAAAATTGGCGTCTGGCAGCTTGTTAAGAAGAATTCGGCGCTTTACATCGGCAACCCGCACCTGGAAAAATTCATCGAGATTATTGGAGAAAATACCTAAAAAGCGAATACGCTCGATAATGGGATTAGTTGTATCTCTCGCTTCTTGCAATACCCGCTCGTTAAACGATAACCAACTCAGCTCTTTGGGATAATAGCTGGTGACGTGCAGGTCGACTTGTTCCATGTTCATAACACACTCAGAATAAAGGGCTGGCTAAGTGCGCTAATTTATTGCAGAAACATGACCGAAATATGACAGGGGCCGCAGCCTTGCCTATTTCGGTCGTAAGTTTTTGCCGCTAATCTTCGATATCGACGATCACATCCGAGGTAATGGATTCTAGCGCTTCAATAACCACGTCTCGACTCATTCCCGCAGGTAAGGACACGGTCGCCATGGCGCTGAAAATAGGCACGCCCCAGTTAGGTGCGCTTTGTCGCTTTGATGTCAGATGGGTGATATTGGCCCCCTTATGACGGATCACGGTTGCCAGCTCTTGTACTATACCCGGGCGATCATTGCCGGTGATCACCAGGTTAATTAACTCGGCGGTTGCGGCGTTGGTGAGGTCGCCGGATTCGACGCGAATTTCCAAATGCGCAATGCTATTGAGGGAATCTTGTAACTCGCGCAGGTGCTCTTCGGCCACTTCGACTTGTACGATACCGGCAAACTTACCGGCAAGATGGGAAAGGTTACTGGCTAACCAGTTACCATGGTGACTAAGAATTACGGAAGCAAGGTCTTCTAAGAGGCCGGGGCGGTCTTGGCCGATTACGGTTAATACTAACTGCTGCATAGGTTACTGTCTCTTTATTATTGTGAGTGAAAAGCCCGTTTAAGGGAGCATATATAAACCCCAGAGAATTCGTTAAGGCAATGTTAATTATAAAGTTTTAAATAGGTTTGAATATTTATTCAAATCCTTCATCAGCAAGTATTGACCCCTTTTTTAAGTTTGTCCAATTGTTGCAGTGAGGATTTTAACTCCCGGGTCTGCTCGGCTAAGAAGATTAAAATTCAGCTTTTCGTAGCAGTTTTAGAGCCATGTAACAAAACTGTCATTTTGATGAAATATAATCCGCACATCGTCAAGATCTAAGGGTAAGTTGATGACTTCCAATCCGCAAAACCTGTCATTTAGCACGGATAGAAGCCGTCTGTTTAAAGACAAAATAGCTCAGTTTAGTATTACCTCAGGTGGGGTAATGGTACTCGTGGCGCTGTTGCTGATATTTTTCTATCTCCTCTATGTAGTACAGCCAATTTTTGAATCGGCTGAAGTTCAAGAGCGCGCACATTTCACCGTAGACCAGCAAGAAGTAGTAGGTCTAGGCCTTGAAGAGCAAACCGAGGTCGCTTACTTGCTTAAGCGCAGTGGTGCCGTTGATTTCTATAATATCCAGGGGACTGATTTCGGTAAGCAGATCACCGAACTGACGGCAGAGTTGCCGGCGGCAGTGTCCAGCTTTGCAACCAGCGCGCCGCACCAAGGCTTGTACGCCTATGGTTTGGATAGCGGTGAAGTGGTTATCGTAAAGCCCAGCTTTCAGGTTACCTTCCCTAACAACCAGCGTAAGATGACGCCTGTCCTTAATTACCCCTTAGGCAGTGAGCCGTTAACGGTTGACCAGCAGGGCGCTGCCATAAAGCGCTTCGCCTTTGCTCAAGCTGAAGGCAAGCTTGTTGTGGTTGCTTTGACCGCCGATAAGCGCGTGGTATTTAGCGCCTATATGGGTGAAGAAAACTTTATGACCGGCGAAACCGAATGGGTTGCGGAGCAAACCGAGCTGGATATCGACGGTCGTATTGATGAGCTGTTGATCTCTCCCGATGGCAGTCGCGTTTTTGTGCGTTCGGCCAACCAGATTTATATCTTCGATAGCCGTTATGCCGATGATGTGCAACTGACACAGATTTTGGCGGCGAATGAAGAAAACGCCAATATTGTTTCTGCGCAGCTACTTGCCGGCGCCAACTCGCTAATGTTGGCCAATGACAACGGTGAAGTGTCGCAGTGGTTTGAGGTGAATACCGATGAGGGTAAGGAATTTAAGAAAATTCGTGCCTTTGAAACCTCAAAGCAAAAAGCCATTAATATTTACTCTGAATTCTACCGTCGCACCTTCTTTACTACCGGTGCCAACGGTGAGCTAGGCCTGTATTACACCACCAGTGAAGCCAAGCTATGGCAGGGCAAGGTGGCCGAAGGAGCCATTAAGAACTTTGCCGTTGCTCCGCGTGCTAATGCTGCGTTAATTCTTGCCGACAACAAGGTGAGCGTGCTGGAAATTGAAAACGAGCACCCAGAAGTAACCTGGTCTGGTTTATGGCAAGAAGTTTGGTATGAAGGCTACCCTGAGCCGGATTACATCTGGCAGTCAACGTCGGCCAGTGATGACTTTGAATCTAAATTCTCTTTGGTGCCTATTTCATTCGGTACCTTAAAAGCGGCCATGTACGCCATGCTGTTTGCCGTGCCTATCGCTCTGTCTGCGGCCATTTACACCGCCTACTTTATGTCGAGCGAGCTCCGTAAGGTGGTTAAGCCAACGGTTGAAATTATGGAAGCCTTACCAACGGTTATCTTAGGTTTCTTGGCCGGTCTCTGGTTGGCGCCGTTAATTGAGGAAAACCTCCCGGCCATTGTCGCTCTCTTGGTACTGTTGCCTATAGGTATCTTAGCTACTGCTTTGGCATGGACTAAGCTGCCGGAGCATATTCGTCACCGTATTCCAGAGGGCGCACACTCGATTATTCTTATTCCTGTGGTGTTGTTTATCGGTTGGTTGTCATTTGCCATGAGCGGTAACCTCGAAGCCTGGTTCTTTGGTGGCAACGTGCGTCAGTACATCACCAACGAGTTAGGCATGACCTTCGACCAACGTAACTCTTTGGTTGTGGGTATCGCCATGGGCTTTGCGGTTATTCCGACTATTTTCTCGATTGCCGAAGATGCGGTATTCAGCGTGCCTAAGCACCTGTCGAACGGCTCTCTGGCGCTGGGCGCCACCCAATGGCAAACCCTGGTGCGCGTAGTATTACTTACCGCCAGCCCGGGTATCTTCTCGGCTATTATGATGGGCCTAGGTCGCGCCGTGGGTGAAACCATGATCGTACTGATGGCGACAGGTAACACGCCAATTATGGATTGGAGCATTTTCCAAGGTATGCGTACTCTGGCGGCCAACATAGCGGTAGAAATGCCGGAGTCAGAAGTAGGTAGTTCGCACTACCGTATTCTTTTCCTCGCCGCCTTTGTGCTGTTTATTTTCACCTTTGTCTTTAACACGCTTGCTGAGTTTGTTCGTCAGCGCCTGCGTGAAAAGTACAGCTCACTGTAATTAGAGGAGAAACGACATGATAAGACAGTGGTTTAAGTCTGGTTCTCCTTGGATTTGGATGACCGGTGGTGCGGTAAGCATCAGTTTGATTTCGGTAATCGGCCTGCTGGCCTTGATCGCATGGCGTGGTCTGGGCTTCTTCTGGGCCTCACCGGTACACGAGTTTCATATTCAGGGCTCGGTAGAGCAGCACACGGTAATAGGTGAAATCTATGACCACGAAGTTGTGCCGGCCAGCCGCGTACGCCAAGCGGGCGTAGACTTGGGTGACTTCCAGGGGGAAGAACTAACCCGTTACCTGATCAAAACCGGTAACCGTGAATATGTGGAGTTGGATTTCCGTTGGATTTTGGAAACCGACATCCAAAGCCAATCGACGCCCCATAACCTGGCCGTGTTCGAACGTTCTAAAAACGGTAACTTCTATGGTTATATAGAACAGGTGATCGAAAACGGTCAGCCGGTTCAAGGCGACCTGGAAGAAAAACTCGAAGAGCTGGTAGAGCGTGCGGTAGATCTGAATGAACAGGCGCTGGACCTGCAAAATGGCGACATTGGTCATATTAACTACGAGCTTGAGCGCCTGCGTTTAAAAGAGCGTGGCTATGAGCTTGATAACGAGTTGACTCATGAGCGTGCCGCTGAGCTTGAAGCCCAACGTAAGACCTTGCGTGAACAGTATAAAGAGCTGGAAAAAACACTTTTCCAACTGCGTGATGACGCCAAGCGCGATCAGGTTGTAGTAAAAGACATGCGCGGTGAGCTGGTAACCCTGCCACTGTATCAGGTGCTGGATTTCTGGTTGCCGAACGACATGGGCTTCTTTGCCAAGGTGGGTCATTACTTCGGCCAGTTGGGCAAGTTTATTTCTGACGACCCTCGTGAAGCGAACACTGAGGGCGGGGTATTCCCAGCCATCTTCGGTACCGTATTTATGGTTATGCTAATGGCAGTGATTGTGACTCCATTTGGTGTGGTTGCAGCCATTTACCTGCACGAATATGCGGCGAAGAATGCGGTAACCAAGATGATCCGTATCGCGGTAATCAACTTGGCCGGTGTACCTTCGATTGTATACGGTGTATTCGGTCTTGGTTTCTTCGTTTACATGCTAGGTGGCAGCATAGACCAATTGTTCTACCCGGAAGCGTCGCCAAGCCCGGTATTTGGTACTCCTGGTGTGATCTGGTCGGCATTGACACTGGCTATTTTGACTCTGCCTGTGGTTATCGTATCAACCGAAGAAGGTTTATCACGTATTCCAAGTCAGGTGCGTCAGGGCTCATTGGCTCTGGGTGCTACCAAGGCTGAAACCCTGTGGCGCATCGTGGTGCCTATGGCCAGCCCGGCCATTATGACCGGTCTGATCCTGGCGGTGGCCCGTGCGGCCGGTGAGGTTGCACCTCTGATGCTGGTGGGTGTAGTGAAAATGGCACCAACTCTGCCACTGGATGGTAACTTCCCTTATGTGCACTTAGATCGTAAATTTATGCACTTGGGTTTCCATATTTATGATGTAGGCTTCCAAAGCCCGAACGTAGAAGCTGCGCGCCCACTGGTCTATGCAACTGCATTCCTGCTGGTCACAGTGATTATTGCTCTGAACATCACGGCAATTGGTATTCGTAACCATTTGCGTGAGAAGTTCCGCGCGCTAGACAACTAATGTAAAGAATTGAGATAGGTAAAAACGTTATGATTACAGTTGCAACCGAAGTAAACGCAGCAAACACGCACAAGTTGGATCTAACCAATCTGACCCCAGAGCAAACAGCGTTACAGATTAAAAACCTCGATCTTTACTACGGCGAGAAGCAAGCACTGGCAAATGTCAGCATGGATATCCCCAAAGGTCAGGTAACCGCATTTATCGGTCCATCTGGCTGTGGTAAGTCGACGCTATTGCGTTGTATTAACCGCATGAATGATCTGGTTGATACCTGTCGTATCGAAGGTCAAATCCTGCTGCACGGCGAAAATATTTACGACAAGCGTGTCGATGTTGCGGCCCTACGCCGTAACGTCGGCATGGTGTTCCAGCGCCCTAACCCCTTCCCTAAGTCGATTTATGAGAACGTGGTATATGGCCTGCGCCTACAGGGCATTAAAGACAAGCGTAAGCTGGATGAAGTGGTGGAAAAATCACTGCGCGGTGCGGCCTTATGGGATGAAGTTAAAGACCGACTGCACGACAGTGCCTTTGGTCTTTCAGGTGGTCAGCAGCAGCGTCTGGTGATTGCCCGTTCAATCGCGATTGAACCTGAAGTTTTGCTTCTGGATGAGCCGACCTCGGCACTTGACCCAATTTCAACCTTGGTTATCGAAGAGCTGATCAGCGATCTAAAAGATAAATACACTGTGGTAATAGTGACACACAACATGCAACAGGCAGCCCGTGTGTCAGACCAAACCGCATTTATGTATATGGGTGAGCTAATTGAGTATGCAGATACCAATACCTTGTTCACCACGCCAAGTAAAAAGAAAACCGAAGACTATATCACTGGTCGTTACGGTTAAGCTGTGATGGGCGTAGCAATGCTTGCTATCATTATTAGGTAAGAATTAAGAAGGCCATTATGGAACACAATATTAATAAGCATATCTCCGGTAAATTTAACGAAGAGCTGGAAAATGTGCGCAATCATGTACTAAGCATGGGTGGTTTGGTTGAGCAGCAACTAAACAGTGCCTTAGACGCCGTAGCCAAAGGCGACGGCGAACTGGCGAAGAAGGTAAAAGAAAACGATTACCGTGTTAACGCCATGGAAGTGAACATAGATGAAGAGTGTACGCGCATCATCGCCAAGCGTCAGCCGGCGGCGAGCGATTTACGCCTGGTTGTTGCCATCGCCAAAACCATCGCCGATCTAGAGCGTATCGGCGATGAAGCCGAGCGTATCGCCAAAGTAGCCTTGGATTCTTTCACCAAGGATCAGCAGGGCTTGCTGGCGAACATGGAAAACATGGGTCGCCTGGTGTCAAAAATGCTGCACGATGTGCTTGATGCTTTTGCCCGTATGGATGCGCAAAAAGCGTTTGAAGTGCACAAGGCCGATGAAAAGGTCGACCGTGAATACGAAGCCCTGACGCGTCAGATTATGACCTACATGATGGAAGATCCGCGTTCAATTCCGCGTGTAATGGAGCTGATCTGGTCGGTACGTTCACTGGAGCGCATAGGTGATCGTTGTCAGAATATTTCTGAGTACGTAATCTACTTTGTTAAGGGTAAAGATATTCGCCACGTATCACAGGATATGATTGCGAAGACCATCTAACCGGTAGCAAGATGTAAGGGCAAAAGGACTTTTGCCCTTTTTTATGTTCATATTTTTCGCCGTCTTGGAGTTGGCAAAACATTGATGAATTGAGCATGAAAATTCATGCGTTCGGGTGATTAATAAGGTAAAATCACGCCCGAAGCATAAAGATGCAAATCGAAAATAAATTGACACTGGTAGCGATTATAGGAGTCATCCTAAGACGTTTCCGTGACTTATTTATGACGATTTTATTGCAAACTAAGATTCAAAGGGTCAATTATGCCTAGTAATGCGTTTTTAGGGGTTTTTGCAAAATCACCTATTAAACCAATCGAAGATCATATAAAAAAGGTGCACAAAGCCAGCGCCATGCTTATTCCATTTTTTGAACATGTGTTTAAAAAAGAGTGGCATGAAGCGGAAGAGTTACGCCTTAAAATTCGCTCACTTGAACGTGAAGCGGACGAGTTAAAACGTGAAATCCGTCTTAACTTGCCACGTGGTTTGTTCCTTCCAGTTGAGCGTACCGACCTACTTGAGCTGATCACTCATCAGGATAAGATTGCTAATAAAGCAAAAGATATTGCCGGTCGTGTTGTTGGTCGTGAGATGACAATCCCAGAGACCATTCAAAAAGACTTTTTGCAATATTTATCCCGCTGCGTGGATGCAACTAAACAAGCATCAAAGGCAATTAACGAGCTAGACGAGTTATTGGAAACCGGTTTTCGCGGTCGCGAAGTTGTGCTGGTGGAAAAAATGCTGGTTGAGCTTGATGCCATTGAGCAAGACACGGACGACATGCAAATCAGATTGCGTCATGAATTACGTCGCATCGAAGACACGATGAACCCAGTTGATGTGATGTTCTTATACAAGATCATCGAATGGGTGGGTGATTTAGCAGATATCGCTGAACGAGTTGGTGCTCGTTTAGAAGTGCTGTTAGCCCGTTAACATTGCCCGGATTTAACTCAGTGAAAGGTACAGAGTTAAATCACACAAAGTTAAAAAAATAAGGTTTTTCTGATGGATATTATTTCGTCCTACGGTACCCTGTTAGTGCTTGTTGCCGCAGCGGTAGGTTTCTTCATGGCTTATGGTATCGGTGCAAACGATGTAGCCAACGCCATGGGTACTTCTGTGGGCTCTAAAGCCCTAACGATCAAACAAGCAATCGTCATTGCGATGATTTTCGAATTTGCCGGTGCCTACTTGGCTGGCGGTGAAGTAACATCAACGATCCGTAAAGGTATTATTGATGCCGCCCCATTTGCTGATATCCCTGAACTTATGGTTCTGGGTATGATTGCCGCGCTCTTTGCCGCGGGTAGCTGGTTATTAATTGCCTCTTTCCTAGGCTGGCCTGTTTCAACAACTCACTCAATCATTGGCGCCATCATAGGTTTTGCCCTGGTTGCCGTGGGTAGTGAAGCGATTCAGTGGACTAAGGTTGCAGGCATAGTCGGTAGCTGGATTGTCACCCCGGCGATCTCTGGTTTTATCGCTTATCTTATCTTCATGAGCGCGCAAAAGCTGATTTTCGATACCGAAAAGCCGCTTGAGAATGCCAAGCGTTTCGTGCCTATGTATATGGGTCTTGCCGGTTTCGTAATGTCTCTTGTGACTATCAAAAAAGGCTTAAAGCACATAGGCATTAACTTGGGTGCAGTGGAAGGCTATATGCTTTCTATCGGTATCGCCGTTATTATCGCCATTATCGGTAAAATCGTTATTCAACGTATGAAAATGGACCCTAAAGCCGACAAGAAAATGCAGTTCAACAACGTTGAAAAAGTGTTTGCGGTATTAATGGTTCTGACCGCCTGTTGTATGGCCTTTGCCCACGGTTCAAACGATGTAGCTAACGCCATCGGTCCACTTGCTGCGGTAGTAAACATTGTTGAGAACAATGGTGAAATCGCTAAGAAAGCGGCGCTGGCCTGGTGGATTCTACCTCTTGGTGGTATTGGTATCGTTGTTGGTCTTGCGCTACTAGGTAAGAAAGTAATTAAAACTATCGGTGAAGGTATCACTCACCTAACGCCTAGCCGTGGTTTTGCTGCCGAGCTTGCCGCTGCTTCTACCGTTGTTATCGCCTCAGGTACAGGTCTGCCTATCTCTACCACGCAAACCCTGGTTGGTGCGGTATTGGGTGTAGGTATGGCCCGAGGTATTGCCGCGCTGAATATGGGCGTAATAAGAAATATCGTTGTTTCTTGGGTAATTACGTTGCCTGTTGGTGCCGCACTTGCTATTGTAATCTTCTACGTATTACGAACAGCATTTGGCGTATAAAGCGTAGGCGCTGAGCGCCTGCCACGACTAAACAGTCTTTTAGCTTGAAAAGATCTCAACGCCCCAGGTGTTGGGGTCTTTTTATTTATGGGCATAAATATGACGAACCTACCCAGTATTAAGCAGCTTCAGTATCTCTTAGCCGTACACCAGCATCAGCATTTCGGCCGCGCCGCCAGCGCCTGTTATATAGGTCAGTCGACCTTAAGTAGCGCCATTCAGAACCTTGAGGAAAACCTTGGGGTGCAGCTCATCGAGCGGGAAAATCGCAGCCTGATGTTTACCGCCATCGGCGAGGAGGTGGTGGAAAAGGCGAAGAAGATCATCGACGACACCATGAGTGTTAAAGAGCTTACTCGCAGTCACTTGCATCCACTTAGTGGCTCGCTCACTATTGGCATTATTCCTACTATTGCCAGTTTTGTGGCTGCGCCGCTGCATTGCTATTGTAAGGCCACCTTTAAAGAGCTGGATCTGGTGCTGGTAGAAGACACCAGTGATAAGTTGCTCGATAAACTCGAGCATGGCCATATAGATATTGCCCTGCTGGCCTTACCTTATGAAACCAGCCGTTTTCATACCCAGATCCTCGCTAAAGATAAGTTTTATCTGGTGCATCATAAGGATTACCAGATTGACTCTGAGGTCGATTACAACCTGCTACCGGAGCACAGTGTCTTCTTGCTTGAGCGAGAGCACTGTATGACGGGGCATGCCCTTAGTGCCTGTAACCTAGAGCGAGCTAGCTGTATTAACCCTTTTGAGGCCAGTAACCTACATACCCTGCTTTCCATGGTGGAGTACAAGCTGGGCGTTACCTTCTTACCGCAAATGGCGCTCAATGCCGGGATTTTAGACTCCAAGCCCTTGCTGGCGGTGAGCTCGGACTCGGATGCCCATCGTGATGTCGGCTTAGTTTGGCGTAAAACCACGGGGCGTATCGGCGACTTCCGTCTCTTCAGTGAGAAGGTTGGCGAGTTTCTTCGCACCTGCTGCACGGTTGGCAGCGAATAATATTTGTTGAAAGCGGCTTAGGCCGCTTTTTTTATAAATAAATTTAATTTTTCCAAACTTTTTCCCACTGCCTTGCAACTAACCTAATAACACAATCAATTGATTGCTTAATTACGTGATTTTTAACTCAGAACAACGGCTAATAATAAAAGCACAAAGCGGCAGCAATAAAGCCTGGCTGACCCTGGTGAAACGCCATGAGAAAAGGTTGTATAACCAGTGTCTAAGGTTGCTTCAGCACCCGGATGACGCCCTAGATGTGATGCAGGAAACCTTTATCAGTGCCTATCAAGGTTTGGGTCAGTTTAATGGCCAAAGTCAGTTGCACACCTGGTTGTTTCGTATCGCCTATAACAAGTCGGCGGAGCATTTTCGCCGCCACCGCCAGCATCAGAGCCTGGATGAGGTGGCAGAGCCAAGCAGTAATGTATTGCATATGGAGCGCCCCTTAATGCAGGCGCAACAAAATCAGCGGCTGCTAGCCGAGCTTGCCAGATTACCCTTTGAGCAAAGGGTGGTGGTGGAAATGAAATTCTTCCAACACTGCACCTTTGAAGAAATTGCGCAGCAGCTGGAGGTGTCGGCCAATACGGTTAAAACACGTTTGTATGCGGCTTTGGGTCGATTAAAACCGCAATTGGAGGTTCATGATGGCCAAACAAAATAATCTTGAAGCGCTTTTTGACAGAGCCTTAGATGGCGAGCAGTTGAGTGCGGATGAAATGGCGGCGTTGAGCGGCGATCCTGTGTTTGGCCCCATGCTTAAACAGGCCGAATATTGGCAAGGGGCTACTGAGCAGTTTGCTGCGCAGGATGTTCCTCAAAGCTGGCAAGCTGAGCGGTTATTTCCATTAACGCCGACCTCAAGCCAGTATTTTCCCTGGGTAGCTGCAAGCATTATGAGTTTTACCATGCTCTTTGGCGGTTACCAGGTGTATGGCACTAATCAGCAGCTGGTGGCGCAAATTCAACAGCAAGAGCAAACCTTAGCCGAGCAAAAACAGCAGATGCAGCAATTGAGCGAGGCCCTGGTGGCACAGTCGCAGTGGCAAAAGGAAGCCTTAGCGGATATAGCCACACAAACCGTGGATATCGCCCGCAGTGAGCGCCAGGATGCGATGGCGACTCTGGTCGATTACATCAATACCCAGCGGGCCCAGGATAATGCTTATTTGCGCATGCAGCTCAATGATATTGCTGAACAAATTGAACAACAGCCGCCTTATAGCACGGCTTACAACACAGAGAGTCAATGATGAAAAAGTACTTTATAGCAAGCGCTGTGGCGCTAGGTGTGGCTTCCTTTACTAATGTTGCGCAAGCCGGTGAGTTTGACCAGGTGCAGCGCCAAATTGGCATAGTGGAAAATATTCTGAGCACGGCGTTAAAGCAGGATCTAGAGCGTCAATCGGTGCAGGTTTCCAGTACCTATTTGGCCGACCAGGGGGTGCTGTATCGAATTCGTCTGGATAATCATTTTGTCTTTGTAACCGAATTTGATGATATGCCCTTGCCGCCGCTGCCGCCTGAGGCCGTGATCACCGCAGATTCGGTGACCATGAATGATGGCCATATGGAATTTGTAAATGGTGAGGTCGTAGGTACAGAGTCCAAGGAAATCATTATTGAGTTGGAAGATATTCGTGAGCAATCGGAGCAAATGCGTGCCAGCGCTGAGCAGCAGAGGGAGTTGCGGCATCGCCTTCGCGAGCTTAACCGCGAGCAAAGGGAAGTGAGAATCCAATCCAAGCTTCAGGATGACAATAAGGAGCTCACCGAGCAATTGCAGAAAATAGAGCGTGAAATCGTCAAGTTGCGCGAGGAAAAAGACACGCTCGATGCCAAAAACAAGGTGCTGGTCAAAGAAGTAAAGGTGAAACGTTTAAAGCAAAAGGAAAAGCAACAACAAGAGCAGCAGGAGCAATTACAAAAAGCACTCACCAGTGTAGCCCGCAGTCTCTGCGATTATGGTGTCGGGATGCGTGATATCAGTGATGAGCAATTTGTAAATGTGCAGTTTAGCCAGGCGCGTAACCAGCATATGGCGGTGTTTAAAAAATCGGATATCAACCGTTGCGTAAGTGGCAAGCTGGATCATAAAGACTTGCTAAGCAGAGCGAAGCAATACGCTTTATAGCAGGCGGGTATGAGTTGCACACATCAATGATGTACACCCAGACTCAGTACCAAGCTTAACACCCTGTAGTGCACTACAGGGTTGTTTTTGAGCCAAACTGAGGTTTTTCCAAGGCTGGTAGAAACAGCAGGTACACCCAGATCACTAAATTAAAGTAGGGCACCAGACCCAAGGCCAGAAAGAGCTTAACCGGATAGCCTTTACGTTTGGCATGCATATAACATTGCCCAGCTATAAAGAGGTTGACGCACAAAAGTAGAGTAACTAAAAAAAACATGCCGACTTCCTTTATTTGTAGTCTTCCACACCCCTGAACACAGGCGGTGACGCGGAGTTCCTGAACCAGTAACCTGGTTTGCCACATTCCATTGTTGGGCCATTATTAGTTTTTTTGTTGTGCCACCTTAGTTGGCACGGGTAGCGCATTTATACCAATTGCTATTAGCCGTCTTGCTTGTATCTTTGGCAAAGGCACAGATAAGCTCAGACAGACCATGAACTATTCAGTATAGACAAGCAGTTGCAGAGCAAAAGTCACGCTAGTTAAAAAACAATCAACTTGTGGTTAGTTTAATGTTTTTGCAGCAAATATTTTTTGATTTTCTTCGGGGTATGAAGCGGTCACCCTTTTATGGCAGAACTCTAGTCTATGGCGAATCCAAAGCTCGGGCTGGTTAGTGTGCTTGATTTCGGATTGGGGAATCACTAGACTTGGCGCGATTTTCAGCACCCTGGAGAGCCCGACATGCGTGTGGCCGATTTTAGTTTTGATTTACCCGAAGAGTTAATTGCCCGTTTTCCACAAAAGGAGCGCAGCCAAAGCCGCTTGCTTAAGGTGGATGGTAACAGCGGTGCGACCTCTCATCATATTTTCAAAGACATTATCGACTTTATCGAGCCTGGCGATCTTTTGGTGTTTAACAATACCAAGGTGATCCCGGCGCGCATGCACGGCAATAAGGCTTCCGGCGGTAAGGTGGAAGTGCTGGTTGAGCGCGTATTGGATGATAAGCGGGTTTTAGCTCATGTACGCTCGAGCAAGTCACCTAAGCCTGGCACCATGCTGCTCCTTGAAGGCAAAGCAGAAATGGAAATGCTTGGCCGTCAGGGGGAGTTATTCGAACTGGAATTAAAAGGCGAGGGTTCGGTGCTGGAGACCCTGGAACAAATTGGTCATATGCCTTTGCCGCCTTATATCGACCGTCCGGATAACGACGAAGATAAACAGCGTTATCAGACCGTTTACGGTGAAAAACCCGGTGCCGTGGCGGCGCCGACCGCTGGCTTGCACTTTGATGAAGCCCTGATGCAGCAGCTAAAAGACAAGAATGTTGAGATGGCCTTTGTCACCCTGCATGTGGGAGCCGGCACCTTTCAGCCGGTGCGCGTAGAGAGCGTTACCGATCACCATATGCACTCGGAATACATTGAAGTGCCAGAAGAGGTGGTGGCCGCAGTGCAGGCCGCTAAAGCGCGTGGCGGTCGAGTTATCGCCGTGGGTACAACCTCGGTGCGTTCTTTGGAGTCGGCAGCGAAAATCGGTGGCGGCGAGCTTAAAAGCTACTTTGGCGACACGGATATCTTTATCTTCCCCGGCTACCAGTTCAATGTGGTCGATGCCATGATCACCAACTTTCACTTGCCAGAGTCCACCCTGATCATGCTGGTCAGCGCCTTCTCGGGGCAAACGCATATTTTGGATGCCTACCACGAGGCCATCAAAGAGCGTTATCGCTTTTTCAGTTATGGCGATGCCATGTTCTTAACCAAGCAAACAAGTTAGCTCTAGGTCTTTCATTCCTTGCAGGTCGGGCTTTTAGCCCGACAAGTATGCAAAACTGTCACCTTGTCGGCCTAAAGGCCGACCTACAAACATACACCCCTTGCTGCCTGTAGGTCGGGCTTTCAGCCCGACAAATATGCACAACTGCCACCATGTCGGCCTAAAGGCCAACCTACAAAACGCGAAGCTGCGAGCATAACCTAACCCACCCCCCTTTTATTTTTTCGATTTGCCCCAATTCATAGTATTGCCGTGCCAAAAAAGGTAGAATCGGACGGTTAAATTGCGCCTAAGTTCGCAACAGTTAAGTAGAGTTGGACTGTTTTTCCGACCGATTGAGGTTCATATGAAATTTGAATTAGATACAACCGATGGCAAAGCCCGTCGTGGTCGCTTGATTTTTGACCGTGGTGTAGTGGAAACTCCGGCATTTATGCCCGTGGGTACTTACGGCACGGTAAAAGGCATGACTCCTGAAGAGCTAAAAGGCACGGGAGCGCATATTTGTCTGGGTAATACTTTCCACCTGATGTTGCGCCCGGGCACTGAGATCATCAAACAGCACGGTGATCTGCACGACTTTATGGGCTGGGATAAGCCTATCCTGACCGATTCAGGCGGCTTCCAGGTATTTAGCCTGGGTGCTATGCGTAAAATCTCCGAAGAGGGTGTGTTGTTTAGCTCACCGGTGAACGGCGAGAAAATCATGCTAAGCCCGGAAAAGGCGATGCAAGTGCAGCGCGATCTAGGTTCAGATATTGTGATGATCTTCGATGAATGTACGCCGTATCCTGCAACCGAAAAGCAGGCTAAAGATTCTATGGAGCTGTCGCTGCGCTGGGCAAAACGTTCTAAAGAAGGTCATGGCGACAACCCGTCGGCCTTATTCGGTATTATCCAAGGCGGCATGTATCCAGAGCTGCGTGCGCAATCGCAAGCAGGGTTGGAAGAAATTGGTTTCGACGGTTATGCCCTAGGTGGCTTGTCCGTAGGTGAACCAAAAGAAGACATGATCAACATCCTGGATCACTGTGCCTACAAGATGCCGGAGCAAAAGCCACGTTACCTTATGGGTGTGGGTAAACCGGAAGATATCGTCGAGGCGGTGCGCCGTGGTATCGATATGTTTGACTGTGTTATGCCGACGCGAAATGCCCGTAATGGTCACCTGTTTATTACCGATGGCGTGGTGAAAATCCGCAACGCCGTGCATAAAACCGATACAGCGCCACTTGATAGCGAATGTGATTGCCATACCTGTACTAACTTCTCACGCGCGTATCTGCATCATTTGGATAAGTGTAATGAGATCTTAGGAGCACGCCTTAACACTATCCATAATTTGCGTTATTACCAACGCCTTATGGAAGGGTTGCGTGAAGCCATTGCCGCAGGAGAGCTTGACGCATTCGTGGCGGACTTTTATGCTCGCCGTAATCTGCCGGTTCCTGAACTTGCTGAAACAGAATAACTGCCAGCCCGCCTTGTGCGGGCTTGCGTATAAATTAAGACATTAAAATTAATAGTTACATACTGAAGGGGAACACCTGATGAGTTTATTTATTGCTAACGCTCATGCCAGCACAGCTGGTGCCGCACCTGCTGGTGGCGGTTATGAAATGCTAATCATGCTGGCCATTTTCGGCTTGGTATTTTATTTCCTGATCTACCGTCCACAGGCTAAGCGTGTAAAAGAGCACAAGAGCCTGATGAGCGCCCTAGCCAAGGGTGATGAAGTCCTTACGCAAGGCGGCCTTGTGGGTAAAATCACTAAGGTAACCGAAGACAAAGACTTCGTAACCATCGCCTTAAACGACCAAGCTGAAGTGACTGTACAGAAAGCCTCAATTTCTGCCGTGCTACCTAAAGGCACCATGAAGTCACTATAAAAAGGAAAGATACGTGTTAAATAAGTATCCTTTATGGAAGTATTTACTCGTGCTTTTAGTGCTTGCGGTAGGGGTGCTATATGCCACCCCTAACATCTATGGTCGCGACCCTGCCATTCAGGTAACGGGCGCCAAAGGTGCCGACGCAGACCTAAGCGCACTAGATACGGTAAATACCATCCTTAGCGAAAATAAAATTGAATCCAAATCGAGCAAGCTGGAAGACGGGCAGATCCTGGTTCGCTTTAAGAACGTAGAAGAACAACTAAAAGCTCAGGACATCTTGCGCGACAACTTAAGTGAAGACTACATCTCAGCCATTAATATGGCGCCGGCACAACCCGAGTGGTTGAAGTCGATTGGTGGTAATCCAATGAAGCTGGGTCTTGACTTAAGTGGTGGTGTGCATTTCACCATGGAAGTTGACATGGTGACCGCTATGGACAATGCACTCAACCAGATGGAACAGGACTTCCGCTCGGATTTACGTGAAGAAAAGTTACGTTATCGTACCATTCGTCGTGTTGCTGGCAGCGACTCGGTGCAGGTAGTTATGCGCAGCGAAGAAGATAAAGGCGCGGCGGAGAAATTCCTGCAAGGCCGTTATCAGGGCTATTTGTTTAGCGACGACAGCAACAACGACAGCGGTTTTGTGGTAACCATGAGCGAGCTGCGCATCAAAGAGTTGCGCGATTACGCCATCAAGCAAAACGAAACCATTATTCGTAACCGTATTAACCAAATCGGTGTGGCCGAGCCAAACGTACAGCGCCAAGGTGCTGAGCGTATTATCGTCCAGCTTCCGGGCGTCCAAGACACGGCGCGAGCCAAAGAAATCCTGGGTGCTACGGCTACCCTTGAGTTCCGCGAAGTGGATCAAGATGCCGATCCAGGCCTTGCCATGCAGGGTCGTGTGCCGCCGGGCACAGAGATCATCATGGATCGTACGGGTCGTCCCGTGGTGCTTAAAAAGCGCGTGATCTTAGAAGGTAGCCATATTACCGGTGCACAATCGAGCCTGGATGAATACCAGCGTCCGCAGGTAAACATCTCGCTTGATTCCAAAGGCGGCGCCAAGATGGATGCCTTTACTAAACGCGCTATTGGCAAACCTATGGCCACGGTATTTATTGAGTACAAGCCATCCGGTGAAGTGGATGCCAATGGTAAAGCCCTGCCGCCGATCAAGGTGGAAGAGGTTATCAACGTGGCTACCATCCAGGCGCGTTTAAACCGCAGCTTCCGTATTACCGGTCTTGATAGCCCGGCTGAAGCTCATAACCTAAGCTTGCTGCTTCGCGCTGGTGCCCTGGTTGCACCGATTCAAATCGTTGAAGAGCGTACCGTGGGTCCAAGCCTGGGTCAGGAAAACATCGAAGCGGGTATGACAGCGGTTGTCCTTGGTTTTGCCTTTGTGCTTGCCTTTATGTTGCTGTACTACAAGGGTTTCGGCATGGTTGCCAACCTGGCGCTTGCTGCCAACCTGATTATGATTGTCGGTGTTATGTCGATGATCCCTGGCGCCGCTCTGACGTTACCTGGTATTGCCGGTATCGTACTAACCGTAGGTATGGCGGTTGATGCCAACGTACTTATTTTTGAGCGTATCCGTGAAGAGCTGGCCGATGGCCGCAGCCCACAGCAGGCGATTCACTTCGGTTACGACAGCGCCTTTAGCACCATATTTGATGCCAACATCACCACCCTGATTGCCGCGGTTATTCTGTTTGCAGTGGGTACAGGCCCGATTGCCGGCTTCGCGGTAACTCTAGCCATTGGTATTTTGACATCAATGTTTACAGCCATTGTCGGTACCCGTGCGGTGATCAACCTGATCGTTGGCGGCAAACGCATTGAAAAGCTGTCGATATAGGAGCAACTAAGCATGCAATTATTAAAAGTAAAAGGCACCTTGCCATTTATGAAAGCACGCAAATTGGCAATGGGTTTCTCCATCTTGCTGATCTTTGCTTCTGTCGCGTCGTTTTTCGTTAAAGGCCTTAACTTTGGTTTGGATTTCACCGGCGGTACCGCCGTTGAGGTAGGTTTTTCACAACCGGCCGATCTAAGCAATGTGCGTAAAGTACTTGCCGAAAATGGCTTTGCTGAAGCGTCGGTACAGCTATTTGGCTCCAGTAAAGACGTCTTGGTGCGCTTGCCACCTCAGGGTGAAGGCGTAAAGGCCGAGGTGATTGGTAACCAGGTGATGACGGCAATGAAACAAGCGGATGCCGATGCGCAAATGCGTCGTATCGAGTTTGTTGGCCCAAGTGTGGGGGAAGACCTTAAAGAGCAGGGCGGTTTGGCCATGTTAACGGCGCTTATCTGTATCTTGCTTTATGTGGCGATGCGCTTTGAGTGGCGCTTCGCACTGGGTGCGGTATTCGCGCTTTTCCACGATGTGGTGTTAACCATGGGCTTGTTCTCATTACTCGGTCTTGAGTTTGACTTAACCATCTTAGCGGCCATCTTGGCGGTAATAGGTTACTCACTCAACGATACCATAGTTGTATCTGACCGTATTCGTGAGAACTTCCGTAAAGTGCGTACCGATGACACCTTAGAGATCATCGATATTTCATTGACGCAAACTCTGAACCGTACCCTGGTAACCTCAATCACCACCATCTTGGTATTGATTGCCTTGTTTGTATGGGGTGGACAGACCATTCACGGTTTTGCTACGGCATTGCTATTTGGTGTGTTCATCGGTACTTACTCTTCAGTGTACGTTGCCAGTTCGGTAGCCGTGGCGCTAGGTGTGAGTAAAGAGGATTTGATCCCGGTAGAGGTGGAAAAAGAAGGTGCGGACTTAGACGCCATGCCTTAATCGCCTTTCTTGCGATTTTAGTGCGATATATAGAAAATGCCGCTTTTCAGCGGCATTTTTTTTTTCGCCTGTAGGTCAGCCTCTCAGAGCGACAAGAGCGCACTAACCTACACTTAAATCAAAAAGGAGAAAAATAAACCTTTTCATATACTTGTCATATTCAAGTGCTACCCTGCGCCACCGTTTGTGCTTTTAGTGTAGTAGGCCGGTGAATACGGACTTGATAGCAGAATTAACCTTGATATTGCGGCAGCGGTCGATCACAACCCTATTTCAGCCTATTTTCGATGTTACGCAGCAGCAAATAATTGGCTATGAGGCCTTGAGCCGAGGCCCAGAAGGCAGTCCCTTGCACGCTCCGGCCGTGTTGTTTCAATGTGCGCAACAGGCGCGTAGGCTCTCCGAATTAGAATTATTATGCCGCGAAACGGCCATTGCCACCTTTGCCAAGCTGGGACTGACAGGTAAGCTGTTTTTAAATGTCAGCCCTAATACTTTGCTTGAACCCGCCCACCCAAAGGGGCAAACGCTACACTTGTTACGTAAATATGGCCTGGGACCTGAGCAGGTGGTTATTGAGCTCACCGAGCAGGATAAGGTCGAGGATGCTAGGCTATTACGAATAGCGGTGGAACATTATCGTGAGCTTGGTTTTCAAATCGCCATTGATGATTTGGGGGCTGGTTACTCTGGGTTAAAGCAATGGTCTGAAATACGCCCCGAGCTAGTCAAAATAGACAGGTATTTTATCGACCATTGTGATTTTAGCCCGGTCAAACGGGAGTTCTTAAAATCCATTATCGACTTGGCTAAGGCCACCAATACTCGATTGATCGCCGAAGGAATAGAGCGCTTTGAGGAATTTCAACTTCTGACCAGGCTGGGCATAGACAATGTTCAGGGCTACTTGTTGGCCTGTCCCAGCGCACAACCCGAGTGTCACTATCGGCATCAGCATATGCCTGAGTCGACATGGAGAGCGAGCCCAGCTCGTCGTGAGCAGAGTTTAAATATAGGTTACTTAGCGCAGGCCAAACAGGCCTTGTGCCTGCAGACCAGCTGCAGTGAGGCACAAAAAGTATTTGCCGAGGACAATAATGCCTCTTGTGTGGTGGTGTTAGACAGCGAGCGTCGCCCCGTGGGTCTGCTTTATAAAGAGCGGCTTAGTGAGCTGTTTTCGACTCCAGTTGAGCATGCATTTTATGATAGACAAGCTATCAGCGCGGTAATGGAACGCTCGCTTCTTGTGGTTGATGAAAATGATACCTTGGATAGCGTTAGTCATCAGATCACCGATGGCGACCTTGATATTCGTCGTCATATCATTGTCACTCGCGAGCAGCAATACCTGGGAGTGGTGCCACTGCGAATTATCCTCAAGTACATAACCGAGGAAAAGGTGCGTCATGCCCAACATGCCAATCCGCTGACCATGTTGCCCGGGAATATTGCCATCAATGAAGCCATTGAGCAGCGTCTGCATACAGGCAGCTCCTTTACCCTGGCTTATTTTGACCTCAACCATTTTAAGCCCTTTAACGACCTCTATGGTTATGACAATGGCGATGGGGTGATCAAGCTGGTGGCCAAGCTTATTCGTCGCCATACTCAGACAGTTCCCTGTTTTGTTGGTCATATAGGTGGCGATGACTTTATGGTTGTGTTCGACGACCCTCAGGCGCAGGCTATTTGTGCTGCGGTTATCGCTGATTTTGATCGCCTGATCGAGGGCTATTTCAGCACCGAGCATATCAAGGCCAAAGGCTATTGGAGTTGCGACAGGCAGGGAAGGCGTCAGTTTATCCCTTTACTGTCTTTAGCCGTTGGTTTGGTCTCCCCTGATATCAATTGCTGCCATAACGGCCATCAGGTTGCGGCTCTGGCTGCCGATGCGATAAAAGAAGCCAAGTGCCAACTGGGCAGTTATGTATTTTGTTGCCAGCGTCGCAAGCCCGCGGCGCCCTTGTATCGTTTGCATCAGCAAGATGTGAGCGCCCACCGTCATAGTTTGAGAAATTAAAGCGCTCACCTGTCCCTAGTACATAAATTTAGCTGTTTGCTTATGAGCCGCCGTTTGATAATCTGTGCCGCAGTTGAGTCGAGGGTTGTTATGAAGCTGCGCTTTTTAGGGTTTACAGTTGGGTTAATAATGGCATCCATGGATGTGAGTGCACAGGTGTCAGACGAGCACAGCGCGGCACGTGGGCACTGTGATGTAGAGCTGACCCATGGCCTGATCATCACTCAGGACACCATTCGCATTGTTGATAATAACCAAACCCGGGTGCAGATTAACCAGGGCAATCAGCTGCTGGTGCGAGGTCAGTGGATTGAACTCGATGCCAAGGAAACGGAAATTCTTGAGCAATACAATCAAATGATCCGCGATACAGTTCCCGAATTGGTGGAGTTGGCTACCGATGGGGTCAATATCAGCCTGAGCGCCATTGAGAATGTGGTCACAGGCCTTTCCGATAAAGAGCCCGAAGTGCTTAAGGCGCAACTCCAGTATGTGGAGCAGGCGCTGCGCAATAAATTCAAACGAGGCGATGATTTCTTTTATATCGCCCCTCAGTCCCTCTCTAAGCTTGATGACTTCTTTGCTGAGGAAGTATCGAAAAAGATTCATACCGCAATTCAGGGCTCGCTGGGAGCCATGTTGATAGCACTCGGAGATGCCCTCGAATCCCGTGAGGGGAATATTGAGGAACGCATCAGTGATGTGGGCACCCGGATGGAAATTATTACCGCAGAAATCGACAAATCCCTGCAAAAGAAAGCCGAGCAGCTAGCACTGAAATCGGAAGAGTACTGCAACTGCTTGAATATGCTTGATACCACAGAGTCCAAGCTGCAAAAGCTGGTTCCAGAATTAGCCGACTTTGATCTGGTAAAAATTAAATCTGAAATGTAGGTCGGGGTTTGCCGCCATACTTGTAGGTCAGGCTTTAGCCTGACAAGAGAGCAATGCAGGAGCACATTGTCGAAAGCCCGACAATGGAACACCGCTCTTTATTATCGCCTGTAGGTCGGGCTTTCAGCCCGACAATAGAGCATCAATCTTCCTTTGTCGGCGCAGAGCACCGACCTACACTAATCTTTAAAAAAGCTATCTTCGCTTTTTGCCAGCATGGCCTCAATTTCTTCGATAAAGGCACTGGCATCTGCGCCTTGCGGCTCATTGCTCAGGGGCGTGGAAATACTATTTGATTCCGATGACCATTCGCCTAAATCAATAAGCTGGCAGCGTTTGCTGCAAAATGGTCGGTAAGGGCTTTGGGGGCCCCACTCAACGTCTTGCTCACAGGTAGGGCAGTTCACTTTCGCAGGCATCTACACTTGCTCCGCATATTCTTAGATGCGGGCAAGTGTATCTAAGCAGGACGCTAATTGAAAGTTATATACCCTCAACTCGGGCTACATCAGGGTAACCCGGTTGATTTCGGTGAGAGAGGTAATGCCAGCCGCCGCTTTACGCAGGCCCGCACCTCTTAGGGTGGTGAAGCCATCTTGTTTGGCTATGGCGGCGATCTCTATAGAGGTGGCGCCATTCATAACTGCCTGAGAGATCTTCGGACTAATCGGTAACATTTCATAAAGGCCGATACGACCTTTATAACCTTCGGTGCATTCATCGCAGCCAACGGCCCTATACAGGGTCAAGTTAGCGGCTTCCGCTTCGCTGTAGCCTTGCTTTAGTAGCTCGTCCACAGGTAACTGCTCAGGTACTTTGCAGTGCTTGCAAAGTTTTCTGGCCAGGCGTTGTGCTATTACCAAGGTCACCGAGCTGGCGACGTTATAGGCAGGCACGCCCATGTTCAGCAGTCGGGTAATGGTTTCCGGCGCTGAATTGGTATGCAGGGTAGAAAGTACCAAGTGACCTGTTTGTGACGCCTTAATGGCGATTTCCGCGGTTTCCAGGTCACGTATCTCACCTACCATGACCACATCCGGGTCTTGACGCAGGAAGGCGCGCAGGGCGTTGGCAAAGGTCAGGTCGGCTTTGGGGTTAATCTGTACCTGGTTAATACCCTTAACGTTAATTTCCACCGGATCTTCGGCGGTGGAAATATTGCGCTCGGCGGTATTTAATATACTGAGACCGGTATACAAGGACACGGTTTTACCCGAGCCGGTAGGGCCGGTGACCAGTATCATGCCCTGA
Source organism: Pseudoalteromonas sp. T1lg76 (assembly GCF_002964725.1). Taxonomy (NCBI): domain Bacteria; kingdom Pseudomonadati; phylum Pseudomonadota; class Gammaproteobacteria; order Alteromonadales; family Pseudoalteromonadaceae; genus Pseudoalteromonas; species Pseudoalteromonas sp. T1lg76. The sequence goes on along the minus strand of NZ_PQCE01000013.1, from coordinate 37,156 downwards.
GGTTGGGCTAAAGCGTCTAAATAGAGGAGCTTCTGCTCTGGCTCATAGCCCAACACGTCTATACCGAGCAGGGTGGTGGAGCCATCGAGAATACGCATAACGATTTTCTCACCCCACAATGTCGGCAAGGTGCTGACACGGAAGTCGATTTTCCTATGCTGTGACAGGCTCATTTTAATACGCCCGTCCTGAGGCTTACGCTTTTCGGAAATATCCAGCTTGGCCATCACCTTAATACGAGCGGCGAGGCGGTTTGCTAAATTAAACGGCGGGTGGGCCATCTCATGCAAAACGCCATCGATACGAAAGCGAATACGGTATTCACCATCATAGGGCTCAAAATGTAAATCGGATGCCTCGCGATGAATGGCATCGCGGAGGATTTTATTGATATAGACAATAATGGGGGCATCGTCGTCACTGGTTTCATGATCATCGGCTACATGGCCGTCATCATGTTGAATTTGCTCCAGTTCCTTAACGTCCTGCTCGGAGATTTTTAAGGCATGGGTGGCATCGAAAAGGCTTTCAATAAGCTTATCTATATGCTGATAATCGCAAAGCACCACATCACATTGCAAACCGGTACTGAACTCGTAGTTTTCAAGTGCGCCGTAATCCGTGGGGTCGGACACAGCTAACATAAGTCTGTTGCCTTTTTTCGCCAGCGGCAGCACGTGGTGACGGCGGATCAAGCGCTCTTTTAGCAGGTTTGTATCTATGCTTTGTTCATCAAACTGACTGAGATCAAAATAGGGGACACGAAAGAGTTCGACACACTGACTTAATAGCTCGTTTTGACTCATATTGCTGCAGCGCACAATCAGTTCGGCGGCGCTGCGACAACGGTCCTGCTCAAGCCTTACCTTGTCATTATCTAGGCGACCCAAGGTTATAAACTTTCGGATCAGAGGAGAGTTGATGTTCATAAAATACCGATATAACGCAAGCTAGATGTAATTATAATAAGCTTAAACAAACTAAGTTATTACAGGTTATATGGTTATTGTTGCTTATCTGCACAAGAATGCAACTTAACTCGCTTTAAATAACTGTAATGGTAGCGCTGCACCTTGCTCTTAAGTGCAGCTAATGTGCCGGAATTACTAATAATATCATCGGCTTTTTTCACTTTATTGCCACGGCTCATTTGTGCGGCAACTATAGCTCGTGCCGCGTCCAATGATAGTTTATCACGTTCGCAGGTGCGCGTTAATTGTAGCTCTAATTGCACATCAATCAATAATGTGCGCTGACAGTATTTTTCCAGTCCGTTTTCAAACAGCAGCGGTGCTTCTAAAATCACATAGGGGCTTTGCGCTCTTGCCAATTGGTCGAGCATCTCGGTGCGGATAAGCGGATGAAGGAGGTTATTAAGCCAGAGCTTCTCGCTATTATCGCTAAATACGATTTTTCTTAGCTTAGCTCTATCAAGGGCGCCATTGGTATCGAGTATGCTTTCCCCGTGGCGCTTAACTATGGCATTTAAGGCCGGGCTTCCGGGCACAACAACCTGGCGGGCAACCAAGTCGGCATCGACTACCTCGATGCCTAGCTCGGCAAAAAACTTGCTGGCGCTGGACTTACCGCTGCCAATGCCACCGGTTAAACCCAAGAGCCAAGGGGGTGTGTTAGCCAAGAAGCATACTCATATAGCTTGCCTGTATTTGCTCGCCCCAAAGCATGGCTATCCAGCCGGCGATGGCAATATAAGGGCCAAAGGGAATAGGAGTGGCCTTATCCCGTCCTTGAATTGTCAGCAGGATAATACCCAGCACAGCCCCAACAATGCTTGATAGCAGAATAATCAGGGGCAGGGCCTGCCAACCAAGCAAGGCGCCAAATACTGCCATTAGCTTAAAGTCGCCATAACCCATGCCTTCCTTGCCGGTTACCAGTTTGAATAACCAGTAAACACTCCAAAGGCTTAAATAGCCGGCAGCGGCACCTATAATTGCCTCGCCAGGGGGGATGGTGATGCCTAAAACGCTGGCCAAAAGCGCTAACCAGACCAGCGGTAGGGTAATTTGATCCGGCAGCAGCATATGATCGATATCGATAAAGGTCAGCGCCACTAAACACCAGGTTACGGCAATGTATAAGAGTGCTAGTTCGCTGGCACCCAGTTGCCAGGCAACCACTGTACCTAATAGGGCTGTAATTAGTTCAATGGCAGGATAGCGGACCGAAATCGGGGTTTTACAATTGGCACATTTACCGCCGAGCAAAAGCCAACTCAGTACGGGAATATTCTGCCAGGGCTTGATCTTGCTCTTACACTTAGGGCAGGTAGAACTAGGGGTGATCAGGTTAAAGGTGCCTTGGGGCTCCTGCGCATCGCTCTGCGCTAATTCATCCGCCAATAAGAGTCGGCATTCTCCCTGCCATTGGGTTTGCATCATTTTCGGCAGGCGATAGATAACTACATTTAAAAAACTGCCAATGGCTAGGGACACGAAAAAAGCCGTGGTATAAAAAAACCACGGCTGTGCTTGCATTAAGCTTTGTACTTCTGAAAACATTTAGATTACTGAACCTAGTTGGAAGATAGGTAGATACATGGCAATAATTAAGCCACCGATCAATACGCCTAATACGGCCATAATCATGGGCTCAAGAAGGCTGGAAAGGCCGTCCACAGCGTCATCTACCTCTTGTTCATAAATAGTCGCTACCTTGGCAAGCATATCGTCCAAAGAGCCAGATTCCTCACCTATGGCAACCATCTGAATTACCATGTCGGGAAAAATGTTAGAGTTACGCATGGCCCAGTTCATTGGGTTACCCGAGCTCACTTCCGCTTTAATTTCCAATATGGCGTCGCGGTAGACCGCATTACCTGAAGCGCCAGCGGCCGAGTCTAGTGCATCAACCAGGGGTACACCGGCAGCAAAGGTGGTCGATAAGGTGCGGGCATAACGGGCCACCGCCGCCTTATTTAAGATCATGCCAATAACTGGGATTTTTAAAATATAGGCATCGACCTTGTCGCTAAAGTCTTTGTTATGTATTCGTGCCTGCGCAAAAAGATAGCCGCCGATAGCTAAAACCGACAGGGCAACCCACCAGTAGGCCTGTAAGAATTCGGATATACCAATAACCATTTGCGTAAATGCGGGCAGTTCAGCACCAAAGTCTGCGAAAATTGCTTCAAATTGAGGCACCACAAAAATCAAAAGAATAGAAGTTACTATAATGGCAACCACAATAACGGCTATGGGGTAGAAGAGTGCTTTCTTAATTTTTGATTTAAGCGCCTCGGCCTTTTCTTTATAAAGGGCGATACGGTCGAAAATTCTATCCAAAGCACCGGATTGTTCACCGGAAGCAACCAGGTCGCAATAGAGATCATCAAAATATTTTGGATGCTTTCGTAGCGCCGAGCTAAGGGGGTGACCAGCTTTAACCTCTTCGCCTATATTATTAAGCAGGTTTTTTATACTGGGGTTTTCCGAGCCATTGGCAATCATATCTATGGCTTGAACTAGGGATACACCTGCCAATAGCATGGTCGCTAATTGTCTTGTTAATACAGCCACATCCTTTGGCGTAATCCTTTTTTGACCACTACCAAAGAGAGATTTGGGTTTACGCTTGACCTTGGAGGGGGTAATTCCTTGTTTGCGCAGTTGCGCCTTAACTAGGGCTATACTTGAACTGCTAAGCTCACCCTCGAGTTTTTTACCACGGGAGCTAACTCCCACCCACTGGAAGGTGTCTTGTTGACTTTTTAATTGTTTTGCCATTCTTCTATCCACAATCCTGTTGAACTAGACTAATAGTAACACGGTGATTACTTTTCGCTTACTTTTAGTGTAGAGCATAAAGGTTAAAATTCGTTATCTAAGCATTGGTAACACGGTTTATTTCTACCAGACTGGTTACCCCTTGTGCGACCTTTTTGAGGCCGGAGGCGCGAAGGTTATTCACCCCTTCGCCGGCTGCAACTTCGGCGATTTCTAAGGAGTTACCGCCGCGCATAATAATTTCCGCTATTTTTGGGGTAATAGGCATGACCTCATAGATACCCACACGTCCCTTATAGCCTTCGGTGCACTCATCACAGCCTTTCGCCTTGAAAATGGTCAGTTCAGCTAATTGCTCATAGCTAAAGCCTTGTTTAAGCAGCTCTTCCTGGGGTAATTGTTCTGGCTCTTTACAATGGTTACATAGGCGTCGCGCCAGACGTTGAGCGATAATCAAACTCACCGAGCTAGCAATATTATATGAGGGCACGCCCATATTCATTAAACGGGTCAGAGTTTCCGGCGCCGAATTGGTATGCAGGGTTGAAAGCACCAAGTGACCGGTTTGTGCCGCTTTAATTGCGATTTCTGCGGTTTCCAAATCTCGGATCTCACCCACCATGACCACATCCGGGTCTTGACGCAAAAAGGGCGCAGCGCATTGGAAAAGGTCATATCCGCGCGCATATTAATCTGCACCTGGTTAATGCCTTCTAAGTTAATTTCTACCGGGTCTTCGGCGGTGGAAATATTACGCTGGGCGGTATTAAGAATATTTAGGCCGGTATAAAGGGAAACGGTTTTACCCGAGCCGGTAGGGCCGGTAACTAAGATCATGCCTTGGGGTTGGGCTAGAGCATCAAGGTAAAGTTTTTTTTGTTCTGGCTCGTAACCCAGTACATCGATACCCAGCATGGCGCTTGAGCTGTCGAGAATACGCATTACGATTTTTTCCCCCCATAGGGTAGGTAGGGTACTGACCCGGAAGTCGATGCTTTTCTTCGCGTTTATTTTGAGCTTAATACGGCCATCCTGAGGCTTACGTTTTTCCGCCAAGTCCATATGAGACATAACCTTAATACGGGCGGCAATGCGGCTTTCCAGATTGACCGGTGGCGACGCGATTTCATGGAGTACGCCATCGACGCGAAAACGAATTCGGTAGCGCTTTTCATAGGGCTCAAAATGTAAATCCGAGGCACCGCGCTTAATAGCATCCATTAATATCTTGTTGATATAAACGATAATGGGTGCATCGTCTTCCTTGCTATTGACATCCGTGGTCAGGCTTTTCTTATTGTGACCATCGTCTGCTTCAACACCATCCAACTCCTGCATATCGCTTTCGGTGAGCCCTAGGCCAGAGCTGCTGTCAAATACTGAGTCAATGGTTTTATCAAGCAGGTCATATCTAGCCACTACAGTCTCGATTTGCATGCCAGTATTAAATTCATAATCTTCAAAGGCGTTAAAGTCGGTAGGATCGGCAGTAGCAATAAATAAGGTTTTGCCCTTTACGGCAATGGGAAGAAGTCGATGTTTCCTAACTAGATTTTCGTTTACAAAATCGACGGGTACAGTCGAAGAGTCAAAAAGAGATAAATCTAACATGGAAACATGGAACATTTGGCTGGCTCTAGCCTGCAGAGTTTCGGGCTTCATGTTTGCAACGGTACAGATTGCTTCGGCAAGGCTCGTTTGCTGTTCAGACTTCTGTCTGGCGAGTTCGCTTAGGTCAAATGTTCCAAGAGCAGCTAAACGGCGAGCTAAAGGTGAACTAAAATTCATAATTTTTACTCATGTTATTGTTAGATCAAGCCATAAACCTGGGCGCATTATCCCCGTGGCATTTTGTCGCATCATATCAAAACTAAGCCAACAAGTTATAGCCAACACTAATGCAAATAAAGTTTTCACTATACCGAATTGTAATTCTATCTTTAGAGTAGTTAAAGGCTGGTTCTGATTTTGGCTTTGGTACAACAGGGCTCCCCAGATTGACGCCAAATAAAGCTGGGATAAGGGGTTAATAAAAACTCCGCTGAATAAGGATAATAAACCGGACGATAAAAGAATGGCTGAAAGCAGATTTACTTTAAGCTTGTTCTTTATTTCACTACGGAGCTTCCACACCGGGTATAAATAAGCGCAGACAGCGCAAACAGCAAGAGTAAAGCCATAGCTATATGTCAACTGAAGTATGGAGTTATGAGGGTGATTTAGCTGTAACCCGCTTTTACTGGAGTCAAATAACCCAGGGGTTATGCCGACAAAGATGTTTTTAAAGCTAAGTGATTCAAATGCTCCAAGCCATAGCTCGAGTCTCCCCGATGAAGTTGTGCGTGTTAGATATTCGCCATTATCTGGTGCGGTAAAGATATTTAAGAAATAAATCACGAGCAGCAATATCGCTATTCTTATGCTGTTTTTTTTATCTATAAGCGCAAACAGCGCAATAGTTAAGCAAAATGCCAACATAGCCCCTCTAGCACCGCTAAATACCGCCACAATAAAGTTCAGGCCGATTAGCAAATAAAGGTACTTTTTATAGCTATGATGGCATGTAGTCAAAAGCGCAAACAAGAGCGGCATGGTTGCGACTTGCATATGATTTAAGTAGCGAATATTTGCAACATAATTTAAGGCATCAACTATAAAAACACCTTTGTGTATTAGGCTGGCAACACCCACCATAATGGTAATGATAATTACAGCCTGGGTATAAATTAAGACAGGGATAGCAACACTAATTACGGGCCAGAGAGTGGTACTGCTTTGCAGCGCAAATAAATAAAGGCTTAATGTTAAGATAAAGGCAAAGGCACAATGGTATCTGTATTGCTCTGGGGAAATAAATAAAGTTAACAGTGACAATGCTATAAAAACTACTAGGGTATTAGTGAGCTTTTTGGTGTCTGGGAGTTTAAGCAGGAAAATAAAGATAATAAGGCAGGTAACTTCAGTAACTCTGTAAATATCAAAATTTGTTAAGCTACTCACCAATACAGCCCAATAGAGATTTGTTGAACTAAAGGGCTGTATATGACAGCCCTTGTGATTTTAATAATCTTTAATTAGGTTGGACGGCAGTTTGCTGGAAGGTATTTAGCATCAACGTCACCGCTACACACCCAAGTTAATGAACCGTTAGCAGAATCGGTAGGAGTTAAAACAACGTCGCCTGTTGCTTTACTATCAATGTCCACAGTGTATGTCAAAACGCCATCAGTAACAGTTAAATTAGTAATATAAGCACTAGGTAAACTTGTAGCATCTACGCCTGCTGCATCTGCAGATGCAGGTAATATACCTTCAGATTGGAAGTACTCTGTTACAGAGTTTTTGTGTGCACTAGCCTGAACTAAAACCTCAGACATTTTTGCACGGATAGTGTAATCCTGATAAGCAGGTAGAGCTACCGCAGCAAGAATACCGATGATCGCTACTACGATCATTAATTCAATTAGGGTGAAACCCTGTTGTTTGTTGTGAGTCATTTTTTCCATTTTCCTCTCCTAAAGGATTTTTTGGGCAAAGTTAAGGTAACCAGAGCTACTGCTTTAATCTAGTTTAGCGCCGGTTGGTTTTCAATGTTAATAGCTTTAAATAATTTTTAAAGTCATTAACACAAAAAATGTCGGCACCGCTAATGTTCGGTTAAATTGTAGCCTAATTTTAAGGAGCTACGAACTTAACCCGCATTTTTTAAAAGTGTACGCTGCCGATGTTACAGTTTCATTGATTTATAACAAAGTATTACTTTATTTTATAAACCTCATTCTTTGAAACTAGATGCTATCACGGTGATTTTATTTTGGGTAGCCCTTTTTATAACATTGTGTAACATTTGTATCGGCGTCAAATTGCTTGGTTCTATTTTAGAAACGCATTGATAAATCAATAGCTTTGATATGCTTGGTGAGGGCGCCGCTGGATACAAAGTCAACGCCGACGTTAGCATATTGTTGCAAAGTTTCGAAGGTGATATTCCCGGACACTTCCAGCTTGGCACGGCCAGATGTGCGCTCTACCGCAGTGCGTACATCTTCTAAAGAGAAGTTGTCGAGCATAATGATATCGCTGCCCGCCGCCAGCGCTTCTTCCAATTCGCTGAGGTTTTCAACTTCCACTTCCACCGCTTTGTCTGGGTGGTTTTTACGTGCTTGAGCTATTGCAGCACTGATACCGCCACAGGCGCTGATATGGTTTTCTTTAATTAGAAAGGCATCGAACAGACCGATACGGTGATTGCGCCCGCCACCACATTTAACCGCGTACTTCTGCAATGCGCGCAAGCCTGGGATGGTTTTACGGGTATCGAGGATTTCGGTGTTAGAACCGGCCAGTACTTGAGCATAGCTGTGCGCCGCAGTGGCGGTGGCACTAAGGGTTTGCACAAAGTTTAGAGCGGTGCGCTCGGCGGTCAGTATGGCTCTGGCATTGCCTTTGGCGGTGAATAGAAGCTGATCCGGACTCATGTGTTCACCGTCGGCGATATAAAAGGTCAGCTCTACACTTGGGTCAACCTGTTGAAATACTTCGATTACCAGGTCTTTACCACAGAATACACCAGCTTCACGGGTGATCACCTTGGCATCGGCTTGTTGCTCGGTGGGGATCAGTTGCGCGGTGATATCGCCCTCAAGGGCGCTTTGACCGTCTAAATCTTCCGCAAGTGCTTGCGCCACCAGGCGGGTGATAAGTTCTGGAGTTGGGGTCATAAATTATTACCTATGGGAAGAGTTAAACGGCACCGGCGAAATCGAGCTGGCGCCAGGATTCAAACACAAATACGGCGACCGCGTTGGACAGATTCATGCTGCGGCTATTGGCCTGCATGGGGATGCGCACGCGCTGCTGCTCTGGTAGACCGGCAATAATGTCATCCGGTAAGCCTCGGGTTTCAGGGCCAAAGAGCAGGGCATCGCCGGCCTGATAGTTCACCTCGTGGTGATACTTCTTGCCCTTGGTGGTGCAGGCAAAGATCCGCTTTGGTTGCTGTGAGTCTATATAGCTTTGTAAATCAGCATGGCGCTGCACCTGAGAAAATTCATGGTAATCCAAACCGGCGCGTTTAATACGTTTGTCATCCCATTCAAAGCCCAGCGGCTCGATTAAATGCAGGCGATACCCGGTATTGGCGCAGAGGCGAATAATGTTGCCGGTATTGGGTGGAATTTCCGGTTGAAATAAGATGATGTCTAGCATGGTGTTTATCGACAATCTAAGGTGCTAAGCCAAAATTGGCGCAAGTATATCAAACTTGGTATTAAGAACGCATCTTTTGTAGGCCAGCCTTTGTCGTTGTAGGTCGGGCTTTACCCCGACAAAAATGCCCACATGTTGAATTGTCGTTGTAGGTCAGGCTTTGCCGCAAGGGTTGTAGGTCGGCCTTTCAGGCCGACAATGGATCACCAATCTTTCCCTTTATCGGTGCAAAATACCTAACTTAGGAATCTAAACTATAATCAAATTTTAGCCTTCCAAGGATCTGGACATGAGCTTAAATGATTTACGAAAAGGACGTTTTAGTCAGGCTAATGGTGAATACTTCATCACTTTTACTTGTTACCAACGCATTCCATTTTTTCAACGCTTTGAACTGGCAACATTATTCTGCTGGCATTTGCACCAACATGAGCTTGTTTGTCGCTGCACTTGGCTGACTTGGGTGCTGATGCCAGATCATTTCCATGGTCTATTACGTTTAAGGAAGGATAATCTGCACGAGGCGGTGGGACGTTTAAAGGGAGCCACCGCGGCCGACATCAACACGCTTTTAGCGCGTAAAGGTAAGGTGTGGCAACCCGGCTACTTTGAACGCCAATTAAGGGCCGAAGATGACAGGTTGCAAATTGCTCGCTATATTGCCGCAAACCCGCTACGTAAACATCTGGCTTCCAACCTTGGACAATACCCGTTTTGGAATTCCCGCTATTTGTAATCTAGGTCGGTGCTCTGCGCCGACAAAGAAAGAATGATGCTCTATTGTCGGGGTGAACCCCGACCTACAACGACAAAGGGATATTGGTGCTCCATCATCGGCCTGAAGGCCGACCTACAAGGGCGAAGCCAAAATTAGCCTAAGCATGGCAAACTTAGTTACAATAACGCCCATATAAGTAAATGAATCATAGCGAGTATAATTAGTGGCCAACGCAGCACCAACACCAAAGACAGGGAAGGGGTATGATTTTTGGGTGCGCTTTGCCAGCGTCAGCACTCTGATTATGGTTAGCGTAATGATTTTCGCTAAGGCCTGGGCCTGGTTGGCATCGGGGTCGGCGGCTATGTTGGGCTCCCTTACCGACTCCTTACTGGATATCAGTGCCACCTTGATGAACTTCTTTGTGCTTAGTTATGCTCTAAAGCCGGCCGATGATGACCATAGATTTGGTCATGGTAAGGCCGAAGCCCTAGCCGGCCTTGGCCAATCTGCTTTTATTGCCGGCAGTGGCTGTTTGCTCGCTTTTCATGCCATAGAGCGCATGTTTAATCCGGTCGCCATTACGCATTCTTTGCTTGGTGTCTGGGTGAGTGTGTTTGCAATCTTCTGTACCCTGGTTGTGGTGTTTGTGCAATATCAGGCCCTGAAGCGCACCGAATCCGTGGCTCTTAAGGCCGACTCTTTGCATTACAAGGGTGACTTGTTTCTTAACCTAGCTGTGATGTTGGCATTGTTATTGGCTTATTACGGGATAAGTGGCGCCGACCCTTATTTCGCCATTTTGGTTGCCGCCTATTTATTGTATAACGCCTGGCAAATTGCCACCGAAAGTGCGGGGCATCTGATGGATAAGGAGCTGCCCGATGAAGAAAAGGCGCATATAGTGGCGGTCGCCTGCGCTCATGAGGCTGTGCACGGTGTGCATGCCCTACGTACCCGCCAAGGCGGTAAGGTGCGTTTTGTCGAGTTTCACTTAGAGTTGGATGACCATATTCCCTTAGTACAAGCCCATCGCATCGCCGATGAGGTTGAGCTTATGGTAAAGGACGCCTTTAGCCTGCAAAAACATCCCGAGTTCGGCGGGGAGGTGGATGTGTTAATACACCAGGATCCTGTCTCTGCGACGCGCAAGCACCATTAGCTTTGCTTAAATGTCGGCACGAAGCACCGCTGTAGGTCGGGGTTCACCCCGACAAGAGGGCACCATTCTTACATTGTCGGCGCGAAGCACCGACTTACGACAAAAGCCTAACTTATTCTTCCACCAATTGTATGGCGCGGTAAAAGCCGCTGCTGTCGCTTAATAAGGTGACCAGCTCGGGCAGCACTTGCTCCATGGTCTGCATCAGGGTGTAAGGCGGGTTGATGGCTATCATGCCGGAGGCGGTCATGCCATGGGTGTCGGTGTCGGCACTGGTGGCCAGTTCGAACAGCTGAATATTCTTAATGCCGCTTTGGGTTAGGCGTTGTTCGATACGGTCGATGCGCTCGCGATCCACCACAGGGTACCAAAGCAAATAGGTGCCGCTGCTAAAGCGCTTATGAGCTTTAATAAGGCTGTCGACGGCTTTGTCATAGTCGCTTTTAATTTCGTAAGGCGGGTCCATCAGTACGCAGGCGCGACGAGATAAAGGCGGCACCAAGCCGAGTAAACCGCTAAAGCCGTTTTCACCTTTTACTCGCAATGAGCGCTTGCCGGCCATGTTTTTCTCAAGCAAGGCCAAATCCTGCGGGTGCAACTCAAAAAACCAACCCTTGTCTTGCTTGCGCAGGTAATGCTCGGCCACCTTAGGCGAGCCGGGGTAATGGGCTAACGCCGCGCCATTATTCATGCTCTTAATTAAAGCTACATATTCGCTTAATGCCTCAACATCACCCTGGTAATCCCAAAGCTTGGCAATACCATCGGCATACTCCTTGGTCTTTTGCATATCGGCGTTGTCGAGGGCAAAAAAGCCCGCACCCGAATGGGTATCGATATAATCAAAAGGCTTGTCTTTTTTCACCATGTGCTTAAGCGACTGAGCCAATACCAGGTGTTTGACTACATCCGCCGGGTTGCCGGCGTGGAAGGAGTGACGATAACTGAGCATAAATAATCCAGACCAAAAAGTTGCGCCGCCATTTTACTCTTTATTGTCAGCGATAAACAGCCGACGATAGTCAATAGTATGCCCAAGACTTGTTTGTATAAAAAGCGCGCTGATAAGTTAAACGCTTGCTGAACCTTGGTCGGTTGAAAATGAACCCGCTGTTAATACTGGAAAAATTTACAGGAATTCGCTTGTAACCCCTAGCATCCCTAGGCAGATTGCTTTACATTTGCACACTCTAATCAACAGTTTAAAGAGCGCATTTATGAATCAAGAAACCCTTTCCCAACTCGAACAACTGGTCGATAAACTAATTGCCCGCAATGCAGAGCTAGGCCAAGAAGTATCGGCGCTGCGTGAAAGCAATGCCAAGTTACAAGACGAAAACGAAACCTTGCAACTTGAAGTGCTTGAAAGCGAAGAAAAGCAAAAAGAAACCAGCACCACATTGAGCTCATTACTTGAGAAGCTGCAAGCGGCGAGCTAATGAGTGACAAAGGGCACAGCGTTAAGGTAAACCTGCTCGGTAAAGAGCATCAGTTTGCTTGTCCCAAGGGGCAAGAGCAGGCACTGCTCGCTGCGGCCGAAAACTTAAATGCTAATGTAGAGCAAATGCGTACGCGCTCGGCAATTCGCAATGATGACAAGGCCTTGCTGTTAGCAGCGCTGACCTTGTCTCATGAGCTGCTTGAGGCCAAGGCGCAGTTGCATCAATTGTCGGCACAGCAACATGCTTTGTGTGACAAGCTAGAAGCTGCTTTGCAGCAAGAAGATTAAGGCGCCCTTGAGCGCCTTTTTTATGGAGAGTCGTTTATGCGTCAATACGTAAGCGCCCTTATTTTATCTGTGGTCGCGACCGGCGCCCAGGCCCAGCAAAATTGGCAAACGCTCAGCGACCATGTTGAATTTATTGAGCAGCCCGCTAAGTTGCGCTTTTATGATTCCAACCAGACGCTGATCCAAGGAGAGCAGTGTGCGCTGCTGGTGGACGCCCCAGGGGAGTTTACGCAAACGGAAGCGTTTATTGGTGAGCTGAAAAAGCAACTGCGCGTGCCCCTGTGTTATGTGCTCGCTTCCCATGCCCATGATGATCACCTGCTTGGGTTAGCCTTGGTACAAAAGCATTTTCCCGATGCCCAGCTTATAGTGCATCACTCCCTTGGCGAGAATTTTCACCTCGCCCATGAGCAGTTAAACGAGCGTTTGGATGGCTTTGTTAAAAGTATCGCCTTAAGTACGCAACGTATGGAAAAGCTGCCGGAGCAGGAGCAACAAGCTTGGCGGGACAAAATAGCGCGAGCCCAGACGCGCTTTAAGCAGTGGCAATCGCTGCGCTTTTCAACGCCCGATAAGGTGATATCCCAGGCCACCGAGCTTGATTTGGGCAAGTTAAATGTCGAGCTACTGCCTTTTGCTGCGCACACCCAAGGTGATATTGCCGTTCTGGTAAAGGCCGACAAGCTGCTGATTGGCGCGGATATGGTTGATACTTTGCCGTACCCGGGTGAGGCCAACTATCAGGCCTGGCTGATGGCTTTGGATGAGTTATCACAATTGCCCGTGACTCAGGTGTTGCCGGGTCATGGCGGTGTCCTTGTAACGTCCGATTTAACAAAGCCTAAGGTTTGGCTTGAGGCCATAGTGGCTCATGTTAAGGCGAACCCAAGCACCGATGTCGCTACCTTGGTTGAAACCTTCCCCAAGCATTTTCGACCTCAGGATGATGAGCTGGCACAACGAGCTTATGCCATGTTTTTAGAGGCCGGCATTAAACGCGCGAAACAGCTGTAGGTCGGCCTTCAGGCCGACAAAAATGCAAAATTGCTTAGATGTCGGCGCAGAGCACCGACCTACAAATGTGCACGATTCTTACCATGTCGTTGTAGGTCGGCCTTCAGGCCGACAAAAATGCAAAATTGTTTAGATGTCGGCGCGAAGCACCGACCTACAATGTTTTGTCGTTCTTATTCCTCGTAAAAGGGAATGCCTTCTTGCATCCACTGTGGTGCGGCTTTGCCTTTTAGGTGATGGTCAAAGTACTGCATCATGCGAATCGAGAAGTCGACCTGATTCGGGAATTGCTTGAGGTGATGAGGTTCGCCTTCGTATTCCAAGAAGATCACATCCTTACCGGCACGGCGCAGCGCCAGGTAGTATTGAATGCCTTCCTGCCAGGGCACGGCACCGTCTTCATTGCCAAACATCACCATAATAGGGGTGTTCACCTTGTCGGCGAAAAACACCGGTGAGTTTTCAATGTAGAGCTCGGGAGCCTCATACAAGGGCTTACCGATACGGCTTTGACCCGTTTCGTACTGGAACTGGCGAGCCAGACCCGATTTCAAACGTATGCCGCTGTAGGCCGAGGTCATGTTCGATACCGGGGCGCCAGACACCACGGCCTTAAACATATCCGTTTGCGTAACCATAAAGGCACTTTGATAACCCGCCCATGAGTGGCCCTGCAAGCCGATGGCATCAGGGTCGGCAACGCCCATATCAATAAGCTTTTGCGCCGCGTTGATCATGGTTTTAGTCGACGAGGGTCCCGGGTGACCTACTTCAAAGCGAATATCCGGCAAGAAGATGGCATAACCGTTAGAGGTAAACATGGGGAAGTTAGGTCTGTGGTTCAGCTCCATCTTCGGGAAATCGTAGCGACGCTGACTCATATAGCGATAGAAGTAGATGACTACCGGTACTTTTTTGCCCTCGACATAGTCGGCCGGCTTGATCAGTACACCCTGAAGATCTTCACCATCATAGCCTTTATAGCTGACTAGCTCGGGTTTTTTGCCCCATTTAAACTGATCGATTTGCGGGTTGAGGTTAGTGACCTGCTTGGCATTGGCCAGGTCTTTATCGGCTTGCCAGTAATCCGGGAATTGCGAGTAGCTTTGTTGGGTAAATAAATATTTCTCCGCGTGTTTGGCTTTTTTCACCAGATCGAAACGAGCGTCGCCGTCGAGCAAGGTTACTAAAGACTTGTCCGTTAGCTTGAGCTGAGCCACTCCCGCTTGCTTGTCTTTTAAATCAAATACGCGCAGCAGCAGGGTTTCATCCGGATTAAACCCGAGCTTGTCACTGTCGAGGTTAATCACGCGATATTGCTTGTTGTTGCCTTTACCCTGGGTTAAGGATTGGGCTTCCTCGCTGCGGGTATCAAACGCCCAAATATCATGCTTGGAGTTAATTAACACCTTGGAGCCGTCTCGGTACCAGCCGGCAACACCATAATCGCTGACAGGAGACGGGTAGTCGTGTTGATCATCGGCAAAGATGGCATTAATGGCCTTGCTTAGGGGGCGAACCTTGTTGCTGCCTAAGTCTTTTAATTGCCAAACGCCTTTGTCAAAGAAGACCGCATACTTGCCCGTGGGCGACAGGCTGGGGCGGTGAGGGTGCTCGGCCACGATCAGTTGCTTGTTACCGGTTAACACATCGACCGCATAGTAGTCGCTATAGAAGCCCTTGTAGGTGATTTGTGCCAGGTAATCCTGATTGTTGTAACCAAGCAGGTGATCGGCCTTTTTATTCAGGTTGAGCTCGGGCACCTGGGCATCCGCGAGCTGCACTACCTTATTGCCATCAAGGTGATATACCGCCTGATAATGACGGTGCTTATTCTCTTCACCCCATTGTTGCTCTTCGCGAGGTTTGATTTCAGCGTCTTGATGGTGCCATAGATTAAGTTTGGCCTGGGCCATAATGGTGTCGTAATCACGCAGTGACTCGGCGTCTTGATACTTTAGCTCTTTGGGTTTGGCGGCAAGGGTAGGACGGGCGGTGAAATACAAGCGTTCGCCATCTTCAGACCAGCTCAACGTGCCTTTTTTACCCGCCTGCCATTGGCTATCCAGGTCCTGTAATTTGTTTTGCTCAACATGCCAAAGCATGGTGCGATAGTCTCGGCGACGCTGGTCATCATTCACATAGTTGCCGACATTAAAGGCCACTAGGTTTTGCATTGGATGCCAGTCGATGGTGCTTAAGGTCACACCCGGCTCATCGATAAGCACATGGCGTTGGCCGCTGTTTAAGTCCAGGTAACTGATCTCGTTTTCGCTGCCGTCTTTACTTTGCGTATTGAACAGCAAGCCAGCGCCTGTGTGGCTAAAGGCGAATTTGAGCACTGCGTCCTGGCTGCTGCTGACACCCGAGCTCAAGTCCACCACAACCAGCTCTAAGACCTTGTCTTTTTTATCGGCCTTAATGGCGTCTTCGGTTTTGCCTGAGCTTTCTGCACCGTTTGCTGGTGCATCAGTTTCTTCGCCTTTATCGTTCGCTTTGTTTTCTTCTCGCTCATGGCGATAGGCAAGCCAGCGACCATCGTCGGAGATTTGATAGTCTTTCACCGCAGCAAACTCTTGTTGCTCACCGCTTTGGGTATTGACCAATACGAGTGTGTTTTTTAGTTTTTTCTTGGCTTTTTTATCGGCGGTTTCTTTCTCTAACAGGGAAGGAACTTGCAAAAACGCCGCCCACTGGCTGTTTTTATTGATGCTGGCCTGGGTACCGCGCTCAACGCTGGCAAGCAAGGTGTTGCTCTCAAGGTCATACACCAGACCCTGGGCGTCACCGCGATAGGGGGCGGCACTAAAGGCTAGTACCTTGCCTTGCTCACCCAAAACCGTGGCTTTGGGATATTTAAAGTCAAATACATCGCTAAATTCTAACGCCTCTTGGGCATGGACTTGGGTGCCAAGCGTCGCAATCAGCGCCGCGCTAAGTACCGTCAGTGCAGGTTTCATAACAATTCATTCCTGTATCGTTTTTTTGCCCATTGTAAGCGCTTAAATTTGCGGCGCGACTAAATTCGATAAGCCGTCCGTTATTGCCGTTGAATCGCACTTTGGCGGTTTTTCTTCGGTCTAACCCCGCGTATACTGGTGTTTTCACTTTCTAGATTGAAGACTATGAGTATTTGGGTTGATGCCGATGCCTGCCCGGTGGCCATTCGCGAGATAATCTGCCGCGCCGCTATGCGCACCAAAACCAAGACGGTATTTGTTGCTAATCAGTATATTCGCCTGCCGGCCTCGGAATACTTGCGCATGCAGCAGGTGATGCCGGGCTTTGATGTGGCCGATAACGAAATTGTGAAGCAGGTGCAAAGCGGTGAGCTGGTGATCACCAGTGATATTCCCCTGGCTTCGGAAGTGATCGATAAGGGCGCACTGGCACTGAATACCCGCGGCGAGCTCTATACCAAGGAAAACATCAAGTCACGCCTGAATATGCGCGACTTTATGGATACCCTGCGCAGCAGCGGCATTCAAACCGGTGGCCAGGCGCCGCTGAGCGCCCAGGATAAACAACAATTTGCCAATCATCTCGACCGCTGGCTTGCGCAGCAGTGAGTTTCTAGGCTAGACTGCGCCACGAACACTTGTCGGAGTGCCCTAACTTACCATTAGGTATCAAGGGGCTGAGATCGCAATTGCGGGATCCGTTAACCTGATCAGGCTCATACCTGCGTAGGGAACAAGCTTGCCTCGGCACGCTTGTGCTTACTTGGCACAAGTTCGGCCCAGCCTAAGCGGCGCGTACGCGCACGGACCAAAGGCACAGACCAGCAAGGTCTTTGCACCTCCAGACAAGACACACTCAACCAATTAATGAGAAGCGTCATGTCAGAATCGAACAAACCTAGCCGTCGTCAAAACCGAGAAGCGGCGTCGCACTATATTCATAACCTTACCGGTCAACCCTTTCCTAATTCGCAAAAAGTCTATGTTGAAGGCACCTTGCCCGGCGTGCGCGTGGGCATGCGGGAAATAGCCTTAAGCGACAGCTTTGTCGGTGGCACAGAAGACAATCCCGTCTATGAAAAAAATGCGCCTATCCGCGTCTACGACACCTCGGGCCCATACACGGATCCCGACTTTGAGCTTAATGTACGCAAGGGTCTACCTAAGTTTCGTCAGGCCTGGATAGAAGGGCGTGACGACACCGAGTTGCTAGAGAGCAAAAGTTCGCAGTTTGCCCAGCAGCGCATGGCCGATGAAGGCCTGGATTATATTCGCTTTGAGCACTTGCCCCAGATCCGCCGTGCCAAAGCGGGTCAAAATGTGACGCAAATGCATTATGCGCGTCAGGGCATTATTACCCCGGAAATGGAATACATTGCCATTCGTGAAAACATGGGCCGTGCTGAGGTACGTGAGCAGTTACTTAAGGAACAGCACCCGGGCCAGTCTTTTGGTGCCAGCATCCCCGAGTTTATTACGCCTGAGTTTGTTCGCGACGAGGTTGCCCGTGGCCGCGCGGTGATCCCTAACAATATAAACCACCCGGAATCCGAGCCGATGATCATTGGCCGTAACTTCCTGGTCAAGGTCAACGCCAATATTGGTAACTCCTCGGTGACTTCGTCCATCGAGGAAGAGGTAGAAAAAACCGTATGGTCGACGCGCTGGGGTGCCGACACCATCATGGATCTATCCACCGGCCGTTATATTCACGAGACCCGTGAATGGGTGATTCGTAACTCACCGGTACCTGTGGGCACAGTGCCCATTTATCAGGCGCTGGAGAAGGTCAACGGGGTGGCCGAGGACCTGACCTGGGAAATCTTCCGCGATACCTTAATTGAGCAAGCGGAGCAGGGGGTGGATTACTTCACTATTCATGCCGGTGTGCTGCTGCGTTATGTGCCCATGACCGCCAAGCGGGTAACCGGCATCGTCTCGCGCGGTGGCTCTATTATGGCGAAATGGTGTCTGGCGCATCATAAGGAAAATTTCCTCTACACCCACTTTGAAGAGATCTGTGAAATCCTCAAGCAGTACGATATCTGTTTCTCCCTGGGCGATGGTCTGCGTCCCGGCTCGATCGCCGATGCCAATGACGAAGCTCAATTTAGCGAGTTGCGTACCCTGGGCGAGCTGACAAAAATTGCCTGGCAGCACGATGTGCAGGTGTTTATTGAGGGCCCGGGTCATGTACCCATGCATATGATCAAGGCCAATATGGACGAGCAGCTGGAACATTGTGGCGAGGCGCCATTCTATACTTTGGGGCCGCTGACCACGGATATCGCCCCAGGTTATGACCATTTCACCTCGGGTATCGGTGCGGCGCAAATCGCCTGGTACGGCTGTGCCATGCTTTGCTACGTGACGCCAAAAGAGCATCTTGGCCTGCCCAATAAGGAAGACGTAAAAGAAGGTTTGATCACTTACAAGATAGCCGCCCACGCGGCGGACTTGGCCAAGGGGCATCCTGGCGCCCAAGAACGCGATAACGCCTTGTCTAAGGCGCGCTTTGAGTTCCGCTGGTTGGATCAATTCAACCTGGGCCTAGACCCGGATCGTGCCCGTGAATATCACGATGAAACCCTGCCGCAGGAATCCGGCAAGGTGGCGCACTTTTGCTCCATGTGCGGACCAAAATTCTGCTCCATGAAGATCACCCAGGAAGTGCGTGACTATGCCAAGGACTTAGAAGCCAAGGGCATAGACCCGAATAATTTGGGCGAGGAGATCAGCATTCGCATGGTCGATGTGGAGTCTGAAATGAAGGCTAAGTCGGCGGAGTTTAAGGCCGCCGGCAGCGAGCTGTATCACAAGGCCTACTAATGGGTAAAAAAATAGCCATAGTGGGCTTTGGCTTGTGCGGTCGGGTGGCCGCACTCTTGCTGGCCAAGCATTACCGGCTCGAAGTCTTCGACAGTGGCGACGCCGAAGGAAGCGGCAGTGCCGGTCCGGTGGCCGCTGCCATGCTGGCGCCCTTGGCAGAGTCGGTGCTGTGCGAGCAGGATTTGGCCGAGCTGGGGCTGGAGTCTCTGGCGATATGGCCGCAATTGCTGGCGCTGCTCGACACTCAGGTGCATTTTCAGCGCCAAGGCACCGTGGTTGTCGCCCACCCGCAGGATCAAGGGGCCATGGCGCATTTTCAAAAGCAGCTTAAGCCCTTGGCTGGTTATGCGCCGGAGCAGTTAAGCGCGGCGCGCCTGCGTCAATTAGAGCCGGAGCTGGCCGGGCGTTTTGGCGGCGGGCTTTACCTGCCCAGTGAGGGACAGCTGGATAACCTCGGATTTTTCCACCATAGCTATGCGCGCTTAAAAAATGCCGGGGTGCGATTTCACTTTCACACCCAGGTACAGCCTCAGGAGTTGGCCCAGCAGGACTATCTGGCGGTGCTTGATTGTCGCGGTATGGGCGCCAAGGGCGAGCTGCCCTTGCGTGGTGTGCGCGGCGAGGTGGCTCGGGTAGTGGCTCCCGAGGTTTTCCTGCAGCGCCCGGTGCGCCTGATGCATCCGCGCTACCCCATTTATATTGCTCCGAAACCGGGCAATCGCTATGTCATAGGTGCCACGGAAATCGAGTCTCAGGATCAGCGCCCAGTCACGGTGCGCAGTGGTTTGGAGCTATTGAGTGCCGCTTTTAGCGTACACAGTGGTTTTGCCGAGGCCCATATTGAGGCCCTGCAGGTGGGCTTGCGTCCAGCACTGATGGATAACCGCCCCAGCGTCAGTCGTCAGGGCAAGGTGATCAGCATCAATGGCCTGTACCGTCATGGTTATATGCTGGCTCCCGCCGTGGTGCGCACGGCCCTGACCGAGTTTAATACCGCATTTTAAGGTAATGAATTATGCAGATTTTTATTAATGACTGCGCCTTTGAGGTGCCGGAACAGGCCAGCGCAAAGCAGGCCCTGGCTAGCTTTGGTGCCACGCCTCCCTTTGCCTTGGCCGTCAACGGCCAATTTGTGGCTCAGGGGCAATATCCGCAGCTGGTGCTGCAAGACGGCGACCGGCTCGACATCCTCGCGCCAATACAAGGGGGTTAGATGAGGGATACACTTAGCATTTACGGTCAGGAATTTAACAGTCGCCTGCTGATCGGATCGGCGCTTTATCCATCGCCCAAGTGTATGCAGGAGGCGATCCTCGCCAGTGAGAGCGAAATCGTCACCGTATCCCTTAGACGACAAAATTCTCAGGCCGCAGGCGATGATTTTTGGCAGCTTATTAAAGACACTGGCTTGACCGTGCTGCCCAACACCGCCGGCTGTCACAGTGTGCAGGAGGTCATGACCCTGGCGCAGATGTGCCGTGAGGTCTTCGCCACCGATTGGATCAAGCTAGAACTTATAGGCGATGACTATAACCTGCAGCCGGATCCTGTGGCCTTGCTTGAGGCCGCCGAGCAATTGCTGGCCGAGGGCTTTAAGGTCTTACCCTATTGCACCGACGACCTGGTGATTTGCCAGCGCCTGGCCGCTTTGGGTTGTGAGGTGATCATGCCCTGGGCGGCGCCCATAGGCACAGGCAAGGGCATTCTTAACCCTTATGCGTTGCAAAGCATTCGCGAGCGCCTGCCCCATGTCACCTTGATTGTCGATGCCGGGCTGGGTGTGCCGTCGCATGCCTGTCAGGCCATGGAGCTGGGCGCCGATGCGGTGTTGTTAAACTCGGCCATCGCCGGCGCCAATGACCCAGTCTTGATGGCGCGCGCCTTTGCCAATGCCACCTTGGCCGGTCGACAAAGCTATTTGGCCGGACCTATGGCGGTAAAATCCACCGCCGTGCCTTCAACACCGACCCTGGGTATGCCAGTATGGCACCAGTTTAACGAGTGAGAGCAGTATGAGCGAAATAGTTTGGACAATTGCCGGCTCGGATAGTGGCGGCGGCGCCGGTATTCAAGCGGATTTACAGGCCATGCGCAGCTTTGGCGTACATGGTTGCAGCGTAATCACGGCGCTGACGGCGCAAAACAGCCTTGCCGTTGAGGCATTGAATCCGGTGGATTTGACGGTTATCGAATCCCAGTTGCAGGCCCTGGCCCATGACCTGAGACCCCAAGCCATAAAAATAGGCATGCTTGCCAATGTCCAGCAAATTCAGTTGATTGCCGAGCACTTACAGTATTATCGCGACAACTGGGAAACACCGCCTCAGGTTGTTTACGACCCGGTGGCCATTGCCAGCAGCGGCGATAGCCTGATAGAGGAAGACGCGCAAAGCGAGATTGCCGACGCCATTAAAACGCATTTGTTGCCGCTGGTGGATGTGATCACCCCCAATGTGTACGAAACGCAATTGCTTACCGGGGTGTACCTGATAGGTCCGGATGCCCTGCGTGACGCCGCCAAGCGCCTGCAGCAGTGGGGCGCCAAAGCGGTGATTATTAAGGGCGGGCACTGGGATTATCCGCAAGGTTACTGCGTTGATTTTTGCCGCCACGGCGAGCAAGAGTACTGGCTGGGAAATGAGAGCGTTGTCACGCCTCATACCCATGGCACCGGCTGTACCCTGTCCTCGGTGCTGGCATCCTGCCTGGCTAAGGGCTATCCCCTAAAAGATGCTTTTATCCTTGGTAAGGCCTATATCAATGCCGGGTTAAAAGCCGCAAAACGTTATGGTGAGGGTGTGGGCCCGGTCGCGCACACCCAGTTCCCGGAAAATTTGGCCGACTTTCCCCTGGTAATTGAACCGGGCACCTGGCTGGGCGATGCCCTGGATTTTGATTGTGCCAATGATTTTAATTATGCCGCCGGCTTTGCCCCTTGCCCTGAACGTCTTGGCCTGTATGCAGTGGTTGATTCCCTGGATTGGCTAGCACTGTGTTTGCAAAACGGCATGAAAACAGTGCAGTTACGCATTAAAGACGTCGAGGCCGGCAATTTGGAGCAGGATATTATCCGTGCCATTGAGTTGGGAAAAACCCATCAGGCACAGGTGTTTATTAACGACCACTGGCAGCTGGCGCTGAAGCACGGTGCCTATGGGGTACACCTGGGCCAGGAAGACCTACACACCGCCAATCTTAAGGCCATTCAGGATGCCGGCATGCGGTTGGGCTTATCCACCCATGGTTTTTATGAAATGCTGCTGGCGCACAATTATCGTCCCAGCTATATGGCCTTTGGCGCCATCTATCCGACTACGACTAAGGACATGAGCGGACAAATCCAAGGCCTGGAAAAGCTGCGCCATTTTGTGCCCTTGATGCAGCCGCATTATCCCTGCGTGGCCATTGGTGGCATTGATCTGATGCGCATGGACGAGGTAGTGGAAACCGGAGTGGGCAGCATTGCCGTGGTGCGCGCCATTACCGAAGCGGCCGACCCACAAGCGGCCATTGCCGAGTTACAGCAAGCGATCGCCGGAGCGCTTGAGTGAGCACAAAAGAGTTAAGTGCCAAGGAGCAAATCCGTTACTCTCGGCAGCTGATGCTGGATGGTTTTGGTATTGATGCCCAGTTGCGTCTGAAAAACGCCACCGTGCTGGTGGTCGGTTGTGGCGGTTTGGGCAGCCCGGCGCTGATGTATCTGGCCAGCAGCGGTGTGGGGCGGCTGCGATTGATGGATGATGACCTGGTGGAACTCAGTAATCTGCAGCGTCAGGTGCTGTTTAAGGTTAACCACCTTGGGCAGCCCAAGGCTAAGGCCGCGGCCAAGGTACTGGCGAGTCTAAACAATGAGATTGCCATTGAGGCGCTGGTTAAGCGCGCCGATGCCGACAATCTCGCCGAGCATATTCGTGACTGCGATCTGGTGCTGGACTGCAGCGATAATTTTGCCACCCGTTATGCGCTTAACCGCGCTTGTTACGCCCTTGATAAGCCATTGGTGAGTGCTGCGGCGACGGGCTTTAGCGCCCATCTGGCCTATTTTGATCTTCGCTCTTCGTCATCGCCTTGCTATGAATGCGTGTTTCCCGAGCGTCTTGATAACCCCAGTGATAATTGCGCGACTCAGGGGGTGATAGCGCCTTTACTTGGCATTATTGGCGCGCAGCAGGCTTTGCTGGCTATTCAGTGTATTCTCGGGACCGGTGAGACGGGAGTAGTGCACAGTTATAATGCTCAAAGCCTGGGGCAAAAAACCTTTAAACTGGTTAAAAATCCGGATTGCGCTTGTTGTGGGAAATAAAAAAAGCCAAGCGAGGTGCTTGGCTTTTTATGTTAGTAGGTCGCTTTAGCCTGCGAATGCGTCTTGCAGTGGCGGTACAACCTGCTTTTTACGGCTCAGTACGCCATCTAGCCATACCTTCGAGTCTGCAATCTCAGCACCATAGGCTTTGGCTACTATGCCTTCATCATCAGAGGCGATCAGCATTTGCGAACCTTCCTTCATGATGTCGGTTAACAGTAGTAATACGCTGTGGCGGTTGCCTTCCTCTTTCAGCTTGGCGATATCCGCTTCCAAGTCGGCCTTGATATCGTCAAATACAGACAGGTCGATCACTTCCAGCTGGCCGATGCCAACCAGGTTACCGTTCATGTTGAAGTCTTTGAAGTCACGCATAACCAGGTCGCGTGCCGGCGTGCCTTCAACGGCAGATTTTACCTTGAACATTTCCATGCCCAGCTCTTTCGGGTCGTCGATACCAGCGATTTCTGCCAGGGCTTCAACGCATTTGATATCGGCCGTAGTGCAGGTTGGTGATTTGAAAATGACGGTGTCGCTCAGGATGGCGCACATCATCAAGCCAGCGATGCCCTTAGGGATTTCCACATTGTAGAAGTCATACATCATTTTGATAATGGTGTTTGAACAACCTACCGGGCGGATCCAGCACTCAAGCGGAGTTGAGGTAGTCAGATCGCCAAGTTTATGGTGGTCGACTACGCCTACTACGCGGGCCTGATCGATATCATCGGGAGCCTGAGTTTTTTCGGTGTGGTCAACGATATACACATCTTCACCGGCATAGCTCATTTTAAGCTCTGGGGCTTCGAAGCCGAAACGGTCAAGGATAAATTGCGTTTCCGGTGATAATTCGCCTAAACGGGTTGGGATCGCTTCTTCACCGATCTGGTTTTTAAGGTATGCCAGTGCAATTGCACCGCAGATAGAATCAGAATCAGGGATCTTGTGTCCCACTACATACATGGCCATTGTGACTCTCCAAAATACTTTGCCCCTATTGTAACAATAATTAACCGCTCTGGGGTAGCGGCAAATGGGCTGATTGAGGGCGACTTTTTGGTTACACTGGGGGTCATTATTTTTGCTGGGTGCACCATAAGCTTGGCAGTTAGCTCCAAGCGCAACAGCTATTTTTACCATTAGAAGGATAAATTCGTATGCCTGAACTTCCAGAGGTCGAGGTTAGCCGTTTAGGCATAGCTCCCCATGTTGAAGGGCGCACCATCACCAAAGTGAGTATTCACCAAAACCAATTGCGTTGGCCTGTAAGCGAGCAAGTCTATGAACTAGGTGGAAAAATCATTGAGTCCGTGAGCAGGCGGGCCAAGTACCTGTTGCTGCATACCGACGAAGGAGCGGTGATCCTGCACTTAGGCATGTCCGGTCATTTACGTGTGGTGCCTATTAATGAGCCGCTTAAAAAGCATGACCATGTGGTATTTGATTTCGACAACGGCTTGAGTTTGAGGTTGAACGACTCCCGTCGTTTCGGCGCCTGTTTGTGGCAGGAGCTCGACAGCCTGCATTCGGTGTTTAGTAAACTTGGTCCCGAGCCGCTGACCGATGATTTCGATGCCAGCTGGTTATTTGCCAAGTCGCGTAATAAGAAGCAGCCTATTAAGCAGTTTCTGATGGATAATCATGTGGTGGTTGGGGTGGGCAATATCTATGCTAACGAATCACTGTTTAAGGCCGGCATTAACCCCAAGCGTGAAGCCGGCAAGGTAAGCCTAGCGCGTTATCAGAAGCTCACGCCGATCATCAAGGAAACCTTGGCCGCGGCCATTGAGCAAGGTGGCACAACCCTGAAGGATTTTGCCCAAAGTGATGGCAAACCGGGTTACTTCGCTCAGCAATTACTGGTGTATGGCCGTAAGGGTCAGCCTTGTGTTGAATGTCAAAGTGAGTTGACGGAAATTCGTCTGGGTGGGCGCAGCACTGTGTATTGCAAGCGCTGCCAGCGCTAGTGGGTGAATGTGTAGGTCGGGGTTTGCCGCCATGGATGGCGGTAGTAGAGCAATACAGGAGCACATTGCCGAAAGGCCGACAATAGAGCATGATTCTTACCATGTCGTTGCAGGTCGGCCTTCAGGCCGACAAATCTGCACCTTTGCTTAAATGTCGGCGCAGAGCACCGACCTACAAAAATACAAAATTGCCTTATAGCTCAAAGGGCGCGACGCCAATACCTTTGATTTTATAGCCGGTTTTGGCGATATCACCGCTCCAGCTTTCAGCACTCATTACCCCGGTCACGACTATGGCGTCATACAGGCTTTCGATAGGCACGCCATCGGCTATGGTGACATGTACAATTTGATTTGGCGGCGGTGGTGGCACATGAATACAGGCGCCGAAATAGGGCACCAGCAGAAACTCGGTGATCACCTCGCTGTCGCCCTCAAGGGGTACCACAAAGCCTGGCAAACTTACTGTTTTACCATTGTATTTTTGCACCACGGGAGCGTCTAAATTCGGTTGCACCCAGTTTTGGTCGGCGCCTTCGTGACTGGCGGCGGAATTACGGGTATCGACGGTCACATGCCCCTCGGGCACTAAATCTTCCCAAAAAATTTCCACCGGTTCATTGGCGAAAGAGGCCACACTCACACAGGTTAATAGTACGGCTAGAAAACGATTAAATAGACTCATAATAATCCTAGGTCTTAACACTCATCCCATCATGCAGGGAATAAAAATAGGCACGGACTGCGGGGATTAAGCCGACAATCCAGGCTGCCGCCATAATAACGGCGATCAGCATAAGTTCATAGCGTGAGATACCTTGAAGATCGATATTGATACCGGCCTGAGCCTGTAATTGTGGCTGTGCCAGCGTCAGCAAAAGATAACTCAGGGCGACTCCGAAGCTGGTGCCCAGCAGGCTGATCAATAAGGACTCCATACTCATCAAGGAGAATATATGCCAGGGTTTAGCGCCCACCGAGCGCAAAATAGCTAGCTCACGGCGTCGTTGCGACAGGTTGGCCAACAAGGTGGTAAGCATGCCCAGCAGGCTGACCAGCAGCACCACGATAGAGAATAACAGCAACAGCTTTTCGACCATGGCCAACATGCCCCATAACTCTCGCAAGGTGACCCCGGGCATAATGGCCATCAGGGGTTCGCCTTTGTAGTTATTAATATTGCGGCGGACCTGCAGGGTATAGAGGGGGCTGTCAAAACCCATTAAAAAGGCGCTGATCTGTTTGGGCTCACCGATTAAGTCGGCAGCATGGGGCTCGTTATGGTTATGTTGTTCTTCATCTTCATGATGCGCCTGTGCACTGTGTAATTGCGCGATGGCAATCAAAGGGACATGCAGGGTTTTGTCCACCGGGGTGCCGGTGGCGGCGAGAATGCCTACCACAACCAGTGGTTTGTCATCATGGTGATGAAAACTGGTTTTACCCATGCCATGGGCGACGACAATATTATCACCCAAGCCATAGCCCAAGCGTTTGGCCACTTCGGCGCCAAGCACCACTTCGTTGTCCTCTGCAAAGGGAGCGCCGCTGCTAAAGCTAAGGTGCTGCTTTTTGCCATATTGAAAGTGGCTAAAGTAATCGCCGGTGGTACCAAGCACCGCATAGCCCTTGTGGGTATCGCCCAAAGACAAGGGCAGCGCCCATTTAATGCCCTTTTTGCTGCTGATATCTTTATAGCTTTGCCAGCTCACGCCATTATTCATATGGCCGATGCGAAATACCGAGGCGAGCAGTAATTGAATATCGCCGGTACGGGCACCGACGATCAAATCCGTGCCAGACACTGTGGCGGCAAAGCTTTCCTTGGCCTGCATACGTACTCTTTCTATGGTGAGTAGCAGCATTACGCTAATGGCTATGGTCAGCAGGCTTAACAACACGCTGGCGCGGCGATTGAGCAGGCTTTTACTGGCTAATTTAAGCAAGATCATCGGCTGCTCCTTGCAAGTCATCCAAGTGCACCACCTTGGAGAACAGTGGTG
Organism: Pseudoalteromonas sp. T1lg76; assembly: GCF_002964725.1. Lineage (NCBI taxonomy): Bacteria > Pseudomonadati > Pseudomonadota > Gammaproteobacteria > Alteromonadales > Pseudoalteromonadaceae > Pseudoalteromonas > Pseudoalteromonas sp. T1lg76. The sequence goes on along the minus strand of NZ_PQCE01000013.1, from coordinate 9,517 downwards.
CCAGGCTTTGCTCGTGGCTAACAAACACCACGGTGGCACCGGTTTTATCCGTTTGCGCAAACAGCAACTCGATAAAGGCCTGGCGATTGGCTTCATCCAACGCCGAGGTAGGCTCATCGGCAATGATGATTTCCGGGTCGCCGATCACCGCGCGGGCAGCGGCCACCCTTTGTTGCTGACCTATGCTCAGGGTATTGACTGGCTGTTGATGAAACTGCGGTGCTAATCCCAGCTGGGTAAGCAAGGTGTGGGCGACCTCGTTAAGTGACGCTTGATGAGCCAGAGCCCGTTGCTTGCGTAATTTGGAAAAGGCGCAGGCTAGGGTCACGTTTTCAATGGGGCTTAAATAGGATAGTAAATTAAAACTTTGGAAGATGTAGCCCAGGTGGTCGGCGCGAAATTGATCGCGCTGGGCGCTACTCAAGGTCTCGATGGCGGTACCGTTAAGCCTGATGCTGCCGCGCTGCGGTGTTTGAATCCCGGCCAGCAAGGACAACAGGGTGGATTTACCGCTGCCGCTGGGGCCGTGTAAAAACAGATGTTCTCCCTTGGCAATATGCAGAGCGTCTATGCTCAAGGTGGGTTGGTCGGTATGACCCTGCCAGGAAAACCACAACTTATCTATGTCTATCATTGGCGCCGTTATATCTTCTTGTTCGCTGCGCTTAGCTTATCACGAGCGTCTGAGCAAAACAGGGGGTTGCGATTAAGCGCCGTTACCAGCGCCAATAGGATAACTTCTTACGCATTTTAAACTGGCGTAGCAGATTAAGTGGTTTGCGTTTGAGCTCCTTGCCGTCTGAGTCTATCAGGTCGTTGGTGGCCGCCAGCACTCTGACACTGGATTGCCCATCCTGATAGGGGTGCAGTTGTTGGCAAAAGGCCTCGATATTGGCCATAAGCTCGGGTGGCTGATTAAGCGCTTCGGCAATGGCGTCATCCACCTGATCCGCTTCGGTGATATTAAGCAAATGTGGCCCCGGAGCCTGGTTATTAAAGGTCACCACTGGGCGGCGCAATAATAAAAACATCAATAAAATCGAAGATGTGTCACAGAGCATGACGTCAGCAGCTTGCAGCAATGGAATAACGTTGTCGGTCTCAACAAAGGTGAGATTCTCATCCTGCATCGCCTTGTATTGGTCGACTATCTCTGTCGCCATCTTGGGATGGAATTGCACCAAAATACGGTATTTGCCACTGTCTCTCAGCTGTTTGACTTGTTTAATTAATACTGGCGCAAGAGACAGGCGTTTGGAAAATGTGGAGCAGATTAACAGCGTTGGGCGTGTATCCGTAGCTGAGACATATGGGTTGTCAGAGATGGTTGAAAATAAGGAATCAAGCATTGTCCAACCTGTTTCCCTGACACGGAAAAACCCCATCTCTTTAGCTTGCTCGGTAAATGGGCCTGTGGTGTTGGGACCCTGAGTACAATAGAGGTCAAAGCAACCGCGAATAGTGAAATGATCATTTTTACCACGGCTGTTAAGTTTGCCAGCATCAAATCCATGGAATACAGCCACTTTTTTACCGGGGAAAAAAGTGGGCAAAATATTCGCAGGTGCAAACGTGGCGTGTGGATCCCAGGCTTTGATTTCGTCAATGCTATGGAGACGCTGTTCATCCTCGGCTAAAAAGTCAGGGTTTACTTCGGAGCCTTCTAAAAACCACTTCACTTCTCCGCCATGAGCAAGAATTTGTTTTTGCAATGGGCGCAAAATTGCATAGGAGTAATTTTGCGATATATACATTAAATAACGTTTACCCTGAGTGCTGCTTGCTAAATCCACTAGAAGGCCCTTAATCGATTAAGATGTTCTTTAGTTTACAGCAAGATGAAGAGCGAATGACAGATGCAGGCGCTAGTTTTAGGCGTGATTAGAAAAGATAGGACAAAAGTCCGCTTATGGCGGCGTTTTTCTTTATCTTCGTGTCCAGCTAGCTTATCATAGCGCGCCTAAAGTCTTGGTTGCCGTGAGCGCTGCCAAGGCCAAGCATTCGCCTCTCAAGCCCTTGTTGGAGTAGCCATGAGCAATTATAAAGTCTTAGACATTAATGACGATTTACCTATTCGTACCAAAGGACCCGTGCACAGCGGCAAGGTTCGTTCGGTATACTGGTTAACCGAGCAAGACAGCGCGCGCCTAATTGCCGAAAAAGGCTATGCCGTACCAGAGGGCACCGAGCTGGCGCTTATGGTGATTTCTGACCGCATCTCTGCATTTGACTGCATCTGGCAGGGTGAAGAAGGTCTAAACGGCGTACCAGGGAAAGGCATTGCCCTTAATGCAGTGGCGTCACACTGGTTTAAGCAGTTCGATGCCGCGGGTTTGGCGGGCAATCACATTGTTGATATTCCGCACCCTTATGTATGGATCGTGCGCAAGGCCAAAACCGTTAGGGTAGAAGCCATTGCTCGTCAATATATTACCGGCAGCATGTGGCGCGATTATGCCAAGGGCATTCGCAGCTTCTGTGGTATCGACTTACCCGAAGGCCTAGAAGCCAATCAGAAGCTGGAAGAAGTGCTGATCACGCCTTCAACCAAGGGCATTATAGAGGGCCTAGATGATGTGCCGGCGGTGGACGATGTAAATATCACCCGCAAGAATATCACCGACCACCTGGACGCCTTTAATTTCAGCAGCGAAGCCGATGTGGCCAAGTACGAGCACCTGCTGACGCAAGGTTTTGAATTGATCAGCGCCGAGCTGGCCAAGCTGGATCAGATCTTTGTTGATACCAAGTTTGAGTTTGGTTATGTGGAAGACATGAATGGCAATGAACAGCTTATCTATATCGATGAGGTGGGCACGCCGGACTCTTCACGTATCTGGGATGGCCCGGCCTACCGTGATGGTAAGATCATTGAAAACTCGAAAGAAGGTTTCCGCCAGTTATTGATCAATAATGTGCCGGACAGCGATGTATTGTTGAATAAAGACCGTATGGATGAGCGTGAAGCCCTGGCTAAAGCGTACAAGTTGCCGGTAGAGGTGATGATGCAGGTATCGCAAACCTATGTGGGGATAGCCAGCAAGATTGTCGGTGAGCAACTGGAAATTCCAGCGGATCCACGCAGTGAAATTATTGCCATTCTCGATAACGAATATCAGTTAATCGACTAATTTAACTTCCCCTGTTTGAAAATACCGCTCACCTAGGTGCAGCGGTATTTTTTTATGTGCCTTCCCCTTTCACTGCTTTGCCTAGGCCGAGAGACGATTCAAACTGGTCACAGTGGCATTTTTAAGCAGGTAAAAACTAGTTCTTAATCCTTATATTTGCGCGCAAATCTAAAAATTAAGAATTAACTTTAGTATGATGCACAACATTGTTAAAACAGTGTGAATAAGAAATGAAGGTTTTCTTTGATGTATTGCACTTATACTATCTTCCCCAATATTTACCCCTGTATAAGCAATTGCTGCAGCAAGGGGCGGCGGTGTGCTTCGTATTTTACAATGAGCAGGATAAGGCGTTAAAAGAGGCGGCTGATGCAGCCATAAAAACACACAAGCTACCTGTGCATTGGCTCGAGAGTGAGGATGAATCCCTCGACTTTTATCGTCAATGTGATGGCGAGTGGATTATTTTTGGCAAAGCTTTTGCCCAAATGCAGGTGTTAAACCAAAGCAAAAAAACCGTATTAATGCAGCATGGTATTGGCCCTAAGGCCTGTTATTACCATGCTTCAAATAATGCGGCTAGCGTACGCTTCGTTGAAGGTGAGCACCGTTTAGCACGTCTTGAGAGCCTGTATCCAAATGATAAGTTTGTCGATACCGGATACGCTAAGCTAGACCCTTTGTTGCAAAGCCAGGCTTTTACATCGCAGCACAGCCTGGAAGATCTGGGTTTAGACCCAAATAAGCCAACCTTACTCTATGCGCCGACATTTTATCCCAGCTCCATAGAAATGATGGAAAAAAATTGGGTGGATGAATATGCCCACTGCAACATTATTATTAAGCCGCATTTCTTTTCACTAACGAGAAATAAATACCAAAAACAACAACAATTGCTCAATAAGTGGGCGCAGCGCAAGCACGTCTACCTGGCGGCTGTCAGTGAGTTTAATCTGGTGCCATTTATGGCTTTGGCCGATGTGATGATATCCGATGCATCGTCGGCAATTTTCGAGTTTTTTGCCCTTAAAAAGCCGGTTATCTGGTGCAATTTTTATAAATTAAGGTGGTCATATCGCGGCCCCTTTGCCTATAGATTTAAGGCAAGATTAGACTCGGATATCGACTACTTTGAGGCCTTAACCTTCAAAGTCGATAAAGCCAAGCAATTGCCTGGAGCGATCGAGCAAGCGCTGTCGCAACCACAGGCAAAACATAATCAAGACAACATAAAAACAATAACAAAGCTCGCAGGGAAGCTGGATGGGCTAAGTTCTCAGCGAATAGTAAGCTTCTTATATGACAATTAAAGTTATTACCTTTGGTACATTTGATGTGTTCCATGTCGGCCATGTAAACCTGTTACAAAGGGCCGCAAAACTCGGTGACGAGTTAATCGTTGGTGTCTCCTCCGATGCGTTGAATAGACAGAAAAAAGGGCGTGCGCCTGTGTATTCGCAACAGGACCGTCTGCGTATCATTGCCGCCATGTCGGATGTGACCCGAGTGTTTGTGGAAGACTGTCTCACTCTTAAGCGCAGATATATCAAAGAGCATGGTGCCGACATCCTGGTTATGGGTGATGATTGGCGCGGAAAGTTTGATGAATTTAATGATATCTGTGAGGTAATTTACTTGCCGCGCACTCCGAGTATTTCGACCACAGAAATTATCGAAGTGGTGCGACAGCCAGAGTTCTGCTAACGTCCATGTTATTGTTGCAATAAGTATCCAATGACAAGGTGGTGTATGAGCCAGCAAATCACCGTGGCGCAGCTGAATGCACAGCTGCACAACCCCAAGCTAAAAATCTTTGATGCCGGCATGGTACTCCCGGGTAAGTCGGGCGAATATGCGCCGGCGGCGGTCATTAAAGGGGCGCAGCGTTTTGATATTAAAAGCGCTCTGGCCGATAACGCCAGCCCCTGGCCTAATACTTTATGCAGCGCCGCTCAATTTGAGCAACAGATGCAAGAAGCTGGAGTGAGTCAGGACTCGGAAGTGGTGGTCTATGACGACCAGGGCTTATTTAGCGCCGCCCGAGCCTGGTGGATGTTTAAGGCCTTTGGTTTCGATAACGTTAAGGTGCTGCGTGGCGGTCTACCAGCATGGCGCACCGCCGAGTTGCCGGTGCAACAGGGCTGGCATAGCGCCGAGGAGCGAGGTAATTTTAAAGCCTCCTCACGGGCTGACTTTTTTATTAACACCGAGCAGGTGCTCGCGGCTATCAACGATACCTCGACCTTGTTGCTTGATGCCCGACCGGCGCAGCGTTTCAGTGGTGAGATGGCCGAGCCCAGAGCAGGCATGCGCGCCGGACATATTCCCAATGCCAAGAGCTTGCCTTATGCCGAGTTAATAATAGATGGCGAGCTACGCCCACAGGAAGAGTTGCAGCAAGCATTGGCGCAACTGCTTGAGCAGGATATTCAGAGATTGCAGTTTAGCTGTGGCTCAGGCATCACCGCCTGTATTTTAGCGCTGGCAGCCTATGAGTGTGGCCATAGAGAATTACAGGTTTATGATGGCTCTTGGAGCGAGTGGGGCGCTCGTCATGAGTTGCCGCTGGAGAAATAAGGCACTATTCAGGATTTAAGTTAAATAAAAAGGGCAGTATCAACTGCCCTTCCTCGGTATTACTTGTGGTAGCTTAAGCAGGCTTCCACCTCTTCTTTTGAGCCCAAAATCACAGCCACGCGCTGGTGAATTTGCTCTGGCTCTATATCCATAATGCGCTCATAACCGGTTGAGGCCAGGCCGCCGGCTTGCTCTATCAGCATGGCCATAGGATTGGCTTCATAAAGCAGACGTAACTTGTACGGTTTCTCTGGGTCTTTGGTGTCTTCCGGGTAGGTAAATAAACCACCACGGCTAAGCACACGGTGAACATCGCCTACCATGGCGGCAATCCAACGCATATTGAAGTTGCGACCGCGCGGTCCGGTTTCACCGGCCAATAGGTCGGTAATATAGTTTTGCATCGCCGGCTGCCAGTGGCGCTGGTTTGATGTATTAATGGCGAATTCTTTGGTTTGCTCCGGCACCTTGGCAAAGTCCTGAGTCAACAAGAAGGTACCTTGGGTTTTATCCAGGGTGAAAATACGTGTGCCCTGGCCCGTGGTAAGCGCCAGCATGGTCGATGGGCCGTAGAGCACATAACCTGCGGCTACCTGCTGGTCACCCTTTTGCAAAAAGATATTAGGATCAGCCGGATCTGCATCCTTTGGCGCGCGCATAACAGAGAAAATGGTGCCAACCAATGAATTGATATCAATGTTTGATGAGCCATCAAGAGGGTCAAATGCGACTATGTATTCTGCGTCTGGGTTACCCGCAACCGTGCCCGGCTCTTCTTCCGAGGCGATGGCCTTAACATAACCGGACTCTAAAAGGATGTCTTTCAACAGCTGGTTGGAAAGTACATCCAGTTTCTTTTGCGTTTCGCCCTGGATGTTTTCATCCAGTGTAGAACCTAGCACACCAGACAGGGCGCCTTGGCCAACACGGAAAGAGATTTCTTTACAGGCCGCTAAAATAGTACGGATAAGTGAAATAAGGTCATGTGAGCAACCATCTTCAAGCAAGACTGGGGGGAGTCGTCGCATCTTAATTGTTCCTAAGTTTTATGGGGTCTACACGACATTTTAAAGTGAGAGGATGTCGTCTAGATTACGCTGTCTATTTATCGCTTTGTGGTTGTAGACTCAAGGCAGAGAGATATACTCAAGGCTTATAAATTCCACAGCCAACCTACGATACCAATAACAACAAAAGTGAGAATTATGCCAAGTACGCAGATAATACGAATAGCACTGTTTCTTTTGTTCTTGCCTATGATAACCCAAGCGCAGGCAGCAATTAAGTCTATCAGCCAATTTACTCAAAATATGAGCAAATATCCTGGCTATTTCACCTTTTATTATGCCAATGATGAGGGCAAGCTTTATCTTGAGGTGGATAAGCTGAAGGCGCCGTTTCTATTGCAGCAAAGCCTGCCCTATGGTTTGGGCTCCAATGATATAGGCTTAGACCGTGGCCAGTTGGGTAATACCTATTTGGCGCAGTTCGAGCGTATGGGCAACAAGGTGATGTTGCGTGCCTTGAACACGAATTACCGTGCCTCAAGCAGTAACAGTGCAGAGCAGCAAAGCGTGAATGAGGCCTTTGCCTCCAGTATTCTATATGGCTTTGAAGTGCAGGCCAGCACGGATTCCCGAGTGCTGCTGGACTACACCCCTTATCTGCTCAGTGATGTGCACGGCGTTAGTCGCACCCTGGCGGCGCGTAAGCAAGGTAACTTTAGTGTCGACACCAGCCGCAGTGCGGTGTTTATGCCGCGCAGCAAGTCATTTGTGAAAAATACCGAACTGGAAGCGGTGCTCACCTTTACCGGCACTAAGCCTGGTGAGTATGTGAAACAGGTGAGCGCTGATCCTTACGCCATCAGCGTGAATATGCATCACTCATTCGTTGCCTTGCCGGACGATAAATACCAGCCACGAGCCTTCCACCCGCAATCCGGGTATTGGAGTATAGAGCACAAGGATTATTCGGCGCCCTTGGGCGAGAGCATGCTGGTGCGCTATATCCCGCGCCATCGCCTGGCCAAAAAACACCCCAATCAGGCCGTCAGCGAGCCGGTGAAACCCATTATTTACTACCTTGATCCGGGCGTGCCGGAGCCGGTGCGCAGCGCCTTGCTCGATGGTGGCAAATGGTGGAATGCCGCGTTTGAAAAAGCCGGTTATAAAAATGCCTTCCAGGTCAAAATGCTGCCCGAGCATGCCGACCCCATGGACGTACGCTTTAACGTTATTCAATGGGTGCATCGCGCCACTCGAGGCTGGTCGTACGGCAGCTCAGTGATAGATCCGCGCACCGGTGAAATTATTAAAGGTCATGTCACACTAGGTTCGCTGCGTGTGCGTCAGGATATCCTGATTGCCGAAGCCCTGGCCGCTCCTTATAAAAAGGGTGATGAAGTCACCGCCGAGTTGCAGGCCATGGCGCTGGACAGAATTCGTCAGCTCAGCGCACATGAAATTGGTCACACCCTGGGAATAGCCCATAACTTTGCCGCTTCGCCCAAAGCGCGTGCTTCGGTGATGGACTACCCGCATCCCTTGGTCAGCCTGGACGAGCAGGGTGTGCTGGATATATCAAAAGCCTATGCCAAGGGCATGGGCGTGTGGGATGAGCAGGTGATTAAATATGGTTATGGCGATTTTAGCCGCCAAAACGAGGCTCAAGCCTTGGCCAAGATCCTTGCCGAGAACAAAGCCCTTGGCCTGGAGTTTATCTCCGATAGAGACGCCCGTGCTCAGGGCGGCGCCCATCCCAATGGTCATTTGTGGGATAACGGCGATAACCCAAGTAAAGAGCTGGAACGCGTGATGGCGGTACGGGCCAAAGCCCTGTCCCGTTTTGGCGTTGATAATATCAAAGCCGGCACCTCCTTATCTCAACTTGAAGAAGTGCTGGTGCCCTTGTATCTATTCCACCGTTATCAGGTGGAAGCCGCAGTCAAGCTGATCGCTGGTGTGGATTACAGCTACGAGGTGCGTGGTAAAGAGCAGGTGCAGGGCGCGCAAGTGGTCGATGCCGGGGTGCAACGTCAGGCTTTGGCCTCGCTGCTGCTTACTTTGGATGCCAAAGAGCTGGTGGTGCCGGAGTCAATTCTGGCCTTGATCCCGCCTAAAGCCTATGGCGAATACAACACCCGCGAAAGCATAGTGGGCCGTACCGGTCTGACTCTGGATGCCATGGCTCTGCCTGAAGTGGCGGCAAACCATAGCTTGAGCCTGCTGTTACACCCAGAGCGCGTTAATCGTCTGGCGCAGCAAGGTGCCCGCTCTGAACTGGCCTATAATCTGGATACCTTGCTTGATACCCTGGTGAAGCGGGTATTCGACAATAACCATGGCAATGCCATGGAGGCAAAAGTGCAGCACCGTATTCAATGGTTGACGGCACAGCACTTTGCCAATCTGGTTGCCAGCGATAAGGTGGCACCTGAGGTGCAGGCCCAGTTCAAGTTTTACCTGCAGCGTGTGGCTGATGACTACAGACAAAACAAGCTGCTAGGTAGCGTTAGCTCAGGGGAGAGCGCCTTTAAACAACATCTGGCCGATGCCATTAATCATTTCCTTGAAACCGGTCAGTGGCAACAAGGCTTTAAGCCATTACCCTTACCACCAGGCTCGCCTATTTAGGGAGACCCTAGGTAGATTGGCAAGGCTAAATTTGGCATCATATAAGGCCGCGCAATACTTAGGGTCTGTTTATCTTTGCGGTTAACTTTATGTTCAATCTAAACGCATTCTGATCACGACGCTCGTTATGATGCATAGTCATTCTATGTTCATAGCGAGTAACACAGAGCAGGA
>NZ_PQCE01000078.1:0-300 GCF_002964725.1 Pseudoalteromonas sp. T1lg76 | reverse complement strand
CGACAGCATCACCATCAGTGATGGTGTGACCACCATCACGGTACCGAGCTCGGCGATCAGCACGGATAGCAACGGCAACGTGACCGTCGTAGGGCAAGACCTGTCAGGTCTCGCCGACGGTGAACTAACCGTCACCATGACAGTGACCGACGCTGCCGGGAACACAGGCACGGTCACCGATACCACCACCTTGGATACGGCCGCACCGACCACAGGTGATGGCGCGAACAGTATTGCGTTCGACGATGGCGGCGATGAGCTATTAAGCGCGAGTGAGGCGACCAACGTGACCCTTTCTGG
>NZ_PQCE01000077.1:0-225 GCF_002964725.1 Pseudoalteromonas sp. T1lg76 | reverse complement strand
CCATCACTGATGGTGATGCTGTCGACGGTGGCACCGGCTTCGACAACGCCAGAAAGGGTCACATTGGTCGCTTCCTCTGCGCTTAATAGCTCATCGCCGCCATCGTCGAACGCAATACTGTTTGCGCCATCACCGGTGCTCGGTGCGCCCGTATCCAAGGTGGTGGTATCGGTGACCGTGCCTGTGTTCCCGGCAGCGTCGGTCACTGTCATGGTGACGGTCAGT
>NZ_PQCE01000076.1:0-466 GCF_002964725.1 Pseudoalteromonas sp. T1lg76 | reverse complement strand
AACGTAAATTAAGAAGAAAAAGGAAGGCTCTAGAGAGCCTTCCAGGGGTTACAGCTTACTTACGTTTACCGTTGCCTTTTGACTTAGGAGAAGCCGCGATGGTTTCTTCTAAAGAACAGTTGGCAGTGCCAGTTTCACATACTTGGTAAGTGAAGCTGGTAGCGGTTGAGTTAAAGCGGTCTGTGTAGTCTGTTTTTCTCACAGCTGAGGCAACTAGGGCACCATCGCGGTATACATCAAACTCAGTTGCAGTTTGTGCAGTCCAAGATAGATCCGTTGTTACTCGGTTACCGTCGGTTTCAGCTGTACCTTGTACAAAGATAGTTGGCACTGGTACAGGCTCAGTCACAGTTACGTCTTTAGTGATAGAGTGCTGGGCACCGTCATCATCGCTTACAGTTAGGGTTACAGTGTAAGTACCCGCAGCTGTGTAGCTGTGTGAAGGGTTAGCTAGAGTTGAGCTAGC